>JAAZBK010000058.1 GCA_012513855.1 Acidimicrobiales bacterium | reverse complement strand
GGGACCCCGAGGGGCTGGCCTACGACCCCGCCTCGGGGGTGCTGTACATCGCCGACGGGGTAAACCGGGAGATCTACCGGGTGCACCCGGGTCCCAACGGTGTGTTCGACGGGATACCCCCTGCGGGCGACGACCAGGTGACCCAGTTTGACACGTTGGCTTTTGGGCTGGACGATCCTGAGGGGCTGGCCTACGATCCCGTTTCCGGCCACTTGTTTGGGGTTGGCAGGGTGCGCGGGGTGCTGTACGAGATGACGACATCGGGCAGCCTCGTGCGTACCATCGATATCTCTGCAGCCGATGCCCGCTCGCAGGCCGGCCTCGAGCTGGCCCCTTGCAGCCAGGATGTGGCGCGCTCGTGCCTGTACATGGTGGACCGGGGCGTCGACAACGACTCGGATCCCAACGAGAACGACGGTAAACTGTACGAACTCGATCTGGGCCTGAGTGGACCGGACCCGACGGAGACGCCGACGAGCACGCCCACCCCTACCCCGAGCGAAACGCCGGAAGGGCCGACCCCCACGCCAACCGACACGCCAACTCCTAGCCCTACGCCGACGAGCACGCCCACCTCGACGCCGAGTCCCACGGCCACCGAGCCCCCGGCCACCGGCACGCTGACCTTTGGGTCGGTGGCCGACGCCTGGGTGAACGGCGGGAGCCCAACGACGAACTATGGCACGGCGAAAAAGCTGAACGTCGACCTGCCCGATGAACAGGCCTACATGCGCTTCAACGTGGCCGGTGTGCCGGGGGCGGTGCAGAGCGCCACGCTGCGGGTGTACGTGACGAACAGCTCCAACAACGGCCCGTCGGTCTACGGCACCACCAACGACTGGGCCGAGGGCACCATCACGTGGAACAACCACCCGTCGCCGAATACGGCAGCGCTCGCCACCGTTCAGAACCTGCCGGTGAGCACGTGGGCCGAGTACGACGTGACCGCCCTGGTGACCGGTGACGGAGTGTACAGCGTCGTGTTCGTGGCCAATAGCACTGCGGGGGCGGCGTTCTCCTCTCGCGAGGGAACCGCGCCGCCCGAGTTGGTGGTGACCTATGCATCCGGCCCTACTCCTCCGCCAACCGATGTGCCAACCAGTACGCCGACGCCGACGGCCACCGATACGCCCGTTCCTCCGACACCAACGGACACCCCAACGGAGACTCCTACCAGTACGCTGACCCCCACTCCCAGCGAGACACCGGTCGATCCGACCCCTACGACCGAGACGCCGGTGCCTCCCACCGAGACGCCGACGGCGACGAGCACCCCCACGGACACACCTACGGAGACGCCAACCGAGACGCCGGTGCCCCCCACCCCCACGGCTACCGAGCCGCCGGCGACCGGCACACTGATCTTCGGTGCGATGGCCGACGCCTGGGTGAACGCCGGGAGCCCAACGACGAACTATGGCACGTCCACCAAGCTGAACGTCGATCAGCCGAGCGAGGCGGCGTACCTGCGCTTTGGCGTCTCGGGGGTGCCCGGGACGGTGCAGAGCGCCACGCTGCGGCTCTATGTGACGAACAGCTCCACGAATGGGCCGTCGGTCTACGGTGCGGAGGACGCCTGGACGGAACCGGGCATCACCTGGGATAACCGTCCGCCGACGACGACGGGCGCGCTGGCGACCGTTACGAACCAGCCGGTGGACACCTGGGTAGAGTACGACCTGACCGGCCACATTGCGGGCGACGGTACATACAGCCTGGCCCTCCTGCCCAACAGCACCAAGGGCGTGGCGTACTCTTCACGGGAGGGGGCCGCGCCGCCGGAACTGGTCATCGTCTACGCTTCGGGGTCGGTCCCGACGCCGACCGACACCCCAGTGACGCCAACCGACACGCCAACCGAGACGCCCATCCCCACCCCGACGGCCACGCTGGACCCGAGCGCGGTGGTGCTGGTCGGCGCAGGCGACATTGCCGACTGTGCAAGCCTCGCGGATGACATGACTGCCGACCTCCTGGACCAGATCGAGGGGACGGTGTTCACGGCGGGAGACAACGTCTACCCGGACGGGTCGATCGCCCAGTTCATCGCCTGCTATGAACCGACCTGGGGGCGCCACAAGGATCGGACGCGCCCGGCGCCGGGCGACAACGACTATGACACCCCGGGCGCCGCAGGCTACTTTGAGTACTTTGGCGCAGCGGCGGGCGATCCGGACAAGGGCTACTATAGCTACGACATCGGGGCCTGGCACGTGATCGTGCTGAACACCAACTGCTCGGCCGCGGGCGGTTGCCGGCCGGATAGCCCCCAGGGGCAGTGGCTGCGGGCCGACCTGGCGGCGAACACCAAGGCCGGCATCGTGGCGATCATGCACGAGCCCCTGTTCAGCTCCAAGGGCGGCGACGACGATCACGTGGACTTTTGGCAGCCGCTCTACGAAGCGGGCGCTGATATCGT
>JAAZBK010000057.1 GCA_012513855.1 Acidimicrobiales bacterium | reverse complement strand
TCCCGCCCACCTCTCCCATCCCGCCCACCTCATCGTCGAGCTCGTCTCCGGGCGCGTCGACGCTCACGTCGATCGGCGCCCTGCCGGTCGACGTCGTGACCACCGGCCGGGACCGCCGTGACCACGTCGGAGCGGTCCGGGCGGCGCTCCGGAGCGAGTGGATCAAGCTGTCCACGCTCCGGGCCCACAAGTTGATCCTGGTGGCCACCGCCTTGATCGGTGCAGCCATCGCCTTCGTCCTCGCCGCCACCGCTGGCGACGAACCGCTGACCGCGGCGGAGCTGTTCATCTACCCGTTGCCGCTGGTGGCCATGCTCGCCGCGGTCACCGGGATCTTGATGTTCACCGCCGACGACGAGCACGGCCTGCTCGCGGTGGCCCTCACCGCCCGGCCGTCGCGCTGGGTGATCGTCCTGGCCCGAACCGTCACGGCTGCTGCCGTCGGTCTGGCCTACGGGGCCACCGGGATGGTTGCCGGGTTCGCCGGAGCCGCGGCCGGAGGGGTCGACCTGGGTTCGGGTTCGGCGCTGGCGTCGAGGGCGATGTGGGCGCTGCTCTACATCTCGCTCGCCGCGGTGATCGGCCTCGGGGTCGGCATGATCGTCCGCCACAGCGCCGGCGCCATCTCAGGCTTGTTGATGTGGTCGTTCGTGATCGAGAGCCTGTTCGCCCCAGCCCTTCCCGACGGGGTGGTCCACCTGCTGCCGTTCAGCGCCGGTTACCGGTTGCTCGATGCCGGCCCCAGCTTCGAGGCCCCGGTGGTCATCGCCCACGAACTGGCCATGTGGCAGTACGCCCTCGTCTTCGGGGGCTACGCCGTCCTCAGCCTGGCCGTCGGCGCCTACCTGCTCCACCGTCGCGACACCGCCTGACCTGGCCGGCGAACGTCGGCACTCCGGAGCCCGGGCCTCTCGGTCCGGGCTCCGGCGCGCGCTGACCTCAACCGCTCTGGAAGGCGATGATCCGCTCGACGGCTTCGTGGACCACCTCGGGTGCCACCGCGAACGAGAGCCGCACGAAGTCGCCGCCGGTCACCGGATCCATGTCGGTGCCGGGCACCAGGGCGACGCCGGCATCGTCCAGCAGCGCCCGGCACCAGCTCACCGAGTCGGGGTGATCGCCCAACTGCCCGGAGATCCCGCCCCACAGGTAGAACGCGCCATCGGCGGGAGCTACCGGCCCCCATCCGAGGTCGTCGAGCGAGTCGAACAGGAAGCGCCGTTCCTGAGCCAGGGCGGCCACGGCGGCGTCGGCCTCGGCGTAGGACCGGTCGGTGAACGCTCCCAGCGCAACCAGCTGGGAGGGAGTGGGAGGGCAGAGGGCGACGTTGCCGGCCAGGGCGTCGACCGCGGAGCGGAGGTCGGCGGGCAGGAGGGTCCAACCGAGGCGCCAGCCCGTCATGCCCCAGTACTTGGAGAACGACGACACCACCACCGACGTGGGGCCTGACGGGGACTCGCGCGCCGGGTCCACCGACCACGCGCACGTCCCCCGTGGGTCCGGCGCCAGGGGATCGTCGGGGTAGGTGATGCCGTGGTAGATCTCGTCGCTGATCAGCCGGACGTCGTGCTCCGCGCACCACTCCGAGATGGCGGCCAGCTCCGCCCGGGTGACCATCGATCCGGTGGGGTTGGCGGGCGACGCCAGCACCAGCCCATCGAGCGCGCCGTGCTCGGCCGCGGCCGCGTCGAGCAGCTCCGGTGTGGGCTGGTAGCCGGTGTCGGGACCGACCGGCACCTCGACCACCGTGAGGTCGAGCGATGCCAGCAGGTTGCGGTAGGCCGGGTAGCCGGGGCGGACCACCGCCACGCGGTCTCCGGCGTCGAACGCGGCCAGGAACACCACCACGAACGCGCCCGACGCACCGGTGGTGATGCCGACCGCGCCCGGGTCGACGTCGAGGTCGTACCAGCGCCCGTAGTGGCCGGCCACGGCGGCCCGGAGGTCGGGCGTTCCCAGCGCGCTCGTGTACCCCAACGAGCCGCCGCTAGCGGAGAACGTGCGGGCCGCCCGCTCCCGCACGTCGGTGGGCGCTCCTCCCGACGGCTCGCCCGCGCACAACGACAAGATGTCGCGCCCGCCGGCTCGCAGGGTGGTGACGCGGTCGAGCACCTCCATCACCTCGAACGGCGCGATCTGGGATCGGCGGGAGACCTTCACCATCTCTCCAGTGTGGCGGGTGCGCGCATGGCAGCCGGAGGCTGCTTCCCCTGCCGGCTCGGAGTTCGCCCCGGTTGGCGGATCTGGGACCATGGCTGCATGGGTGAAGAGAGCGTGGAGTACCGCACGGCAGTGACCGTCGACGACTTCAGAACCAACCTGGCCGACGTCCAGGCCCGCATCGATTCCGCCCGGGAGCGGTCGCCACACGGGCAACCCGTCCGGCTCCTACCCGTCAGCAAGACGGTGCCCGAGGACAGGATCCGTCGGGCCATCGAGGCCGGGTGCACGGAGCTGGCGGAGAACAAGGTCCAGGAGGCCCACCGCAAGTGGCAGGCCCTGGCCGATCAACCGGTCACCTGGTCGGTGATCGGTCACCTCCAGACCAACAAGGCCAAGCTGGTGGCCGAGTTCGCCCGCGAGTTCCACGCCCTCGACAGCGTCCGCCTCGCCGAGGCGCTCGATCGGCGCCTCCAGGCGGCTGGCCGGGAGCTCGACGTGTTCGTCCAGGTGAACACCTCGGGCGAGGAGTCCAAGTTCGGTCTCGCCCCGCAGGAGGTCGAAGGGTTCGTGGCCGAGCTGCCCCGCTTCCCGGCCCTGCGGGTGAAGGGGCTCATGACGCTGGCCGTGTTCTCGCCCGATGTCGAACGGGTGCGGGCCTGCTTCGTGCTGCTTCGCGACCTGCGGGATCGACTGCAGTCGACGGCGCCTGAGGGGGTCGACCTGAGCGGGCTGTCGATGGGCATGTCGGGCGACTTCGAGCTGGCCATCGAGGAAGGTGCCACCGTGGTCCGCGTCGGCCAGGCCATCTTCGGAGCGCGGGCCGTCCCCGACGCCCACTACTGGCCCGCCGGCACCGACAGGGTACCCCCGACCTGAGCACACCTTGGTCGTGTGGGCAGGACAGGGGCGGGCGGACCGCCGTTTGCCCACGCGATGACGGCGCGGTGGAGCTCAGTCGGCGAAGGCGGTGGCGGCCAGAAGCTCTACCGAGCGGAGGCGATGGGCGAGGGTGGGGCCCTGGTGGGCCACCATGACCTCGTCGGCGTCGGCGTGCTTGGCAAACGCCTCGACCTGGTCGACCACGTGGTCGGCGGTGCCCGCTGCGGTGTAGGTCATCATCTCCTCCACCGCCCGTCCCTGCGGTGACGCGATCACCAGATCGGCCTCCTCGTCGGTGAAGGTGCGCCCGCCCCGGCCGAACAGCAGGCGGACCCGGCTGCGACGGGTGATCTGGAGCTGCTCCTCCGCCTCGTCGACGGTGTCGGCCGCGATCACGTTGTACCCGGCGATCACGAACGGCTCGGCCAGCTGGGCCGACGGCCGGAACTGCTCGCGGTAGATGGCCACCGCTGACTGGAGCGCCTGGGGTGAGAAGTGCGACGCGAAGGCGTACGGCAACCCGAGGGCCGCCGCGAGCTGGGCGCCGAAGTGGGAGGAACCGAGGATGTAGAGCGGCACGTGGGTGCCGGCACCCGGTGTGGCCGTCACCCCGGGAACTCGGGACTGGTCGCCGAGGAAGCCCTGGAGCTCGATGACGTCGTCGGGGAAGGCGTGCGCGGCGTTGAGGTCGCGGCGCAGGGCCCGGAAGGTCTGCTGGTCGGTGCCGGGCGCCCGGCCGAGGCCGAGCTCGATGCGACCGGGGTGCAGCTCGGCGAGGGTGCCGAACTGCTCGGCGATCGTGAGCGGGGAGTGGTTGGGGAGCATGACGCCACCGGAGCCGAGCTTGATGGTCTCGGTGTGGGCGGCGACGTGGGCGATCAGCACCGACGTGGCCGACGACGCGATGGTCTTCATGTTGTGGTGCTCGGCGTACCAGATCCGCTCGTAGCCGAGGGCCTCGGCCTTGCGCGCCAGCGTGACGCACCCGTCGAGAGCGTCCCGCACCGTCTCGGTCCGCCCCACCATCGCCAGGTCGAGGATCGATATCGGTACTGCGGTCACGGTGTTCAGCCTCGCTGGTGGTGGGGAGTTGGGACGCGGGTCGGAGCCGCCGGCTGCGACTCCACGTCGTCCAACCACCACGGTCGGTGTGGTGTTCCCGGGTCTGGGGCTCGGTTCAGTGGGGCGGGCCCGGTGCTGGTCGGGTCAGGCGGTCCAGTCGACGGCTATGTACTTGGTCTCGGTGTAGGCGAGGAGGCCCTCGTGACCGCCTTCGCGACCGAGGCCGGACTGCTTGACGCCGCCGAACGGCGCGGCGGGGTCGGACACGACCCCCTTGTTCACCGCCACCATCCCGGCCTCCAGGCGCTCCGCGGTGGCCATCGCCCGGCCTACGTCGCGGGAGTAGAGGTACGCCACCAGGCCATGCTCGACGTCGTTGGCCCGAGCCACCACGTCCTCGCCCGGCTCGAACGTGGTGATCGACGCGACCGGTCCGAACACCTCCTCGGCGAGCAGGGCGGAGTCGGGGGACACCTCGGTGACGACGGTGGGCTCGTAGTAGAAGCCGCGCCGGAACGCCTCGGGCCGCCGGCCCCCTGTGAGCACCCGACCGCCGTCGTCGATGCCGGCCTGGACGAGGCGTTCGACCTTCTCCCGGGTGGCGTCGTCGACCAGCGGACCGACCTGGGTGCCCGGTTCGAGACCGGGGCCGACGGTGAGGTCGGCCATGGCGGCGGCCAGCTTTCGGGCGAACTCGCCGGCCACCGGCGCCTCCACGAAGAACCGGTTGGCGGCGGTGCACGTCTCGCCGTTGTGGCGGAGCTTGGCCAGCATCGCGCCCTCGACCGCGGCGTCGAGGTCGGCGTCGGCGAACACCAGGAACGGTGCGTTGCCCCCGAGCTCCATCGAGGTGTTGACCACGCGCTCGGCTGCCTGGGCCAGAAGCACCCGTCCGACCTCGGTGGAGCCGGTGAACGACAGCTTCCGCACCCGGTCGTCGCCGAGGATCGCGGCCGTGACCCCGCTGGAATCCCTCGACGCCACCAGGTTCACGACTCCTGCCGGAACGCCGGCTTCGCTCAGGATCTCGCGGAGCAGGTCGACGATGGCGATCGCCGTCAGCGGGGTCAGCGAGGCTGGCTTGGCCACCACGGTGCACCCGGCGGCCAGGGCCGGCCCGATCTTGCGGGTGAGCATCGCCGCGGGGAAGTTCCACGGGGTGATCAGGTAGGAGACGCCCACCGGTTGGTTCAGCACCACCTGCTTGCCGCCGCCGGCCGGGGCGTCGACCACCGAGCCGTGGAGCCGCACCGCCTCCTCGGAGAACCACCGGAAGAACTCGGCCGCGTAGGTGACCTCGCCCCTGGCCTCGGCGAGCGGCTTGCCGTTCTCTCGAACGATCGTCTCGGCCAGTTCTTCGGCTCGGGCCAGCATCGCCTCATGAGCGCGGCGCAGCACGTCGGAGCGGGTGCGAGGCGGGGTGGCCGCCCACTCGGGGAAGGCCGCCGACGCAGCCTCCACCGCCGCGCTCGCCCCGGCCACGCCCACGTCGTCGACGGTGGCGAAGGGCTCCTCGGTGCTCGGATCGAAGACCTCGAAGGCGGTGTTCGCGCTGGTCATCTGGAACCTCCCGGTGGTCTCGTGCCTGTGCCCATGGTGCCGTGCCGGCTGCTCCGGCCGTTGACCAGGCCGGTCTCCAGGCCAGTTCACCAGGCCCGGTGCTCGATCCGAACCGTCGACGCCAGCTCGTCTATCAAGGCCGGGTCGCCCGACGCGAGGCCGCGGCGGGTGACGTTCAGCGTGCCGGCCGCCACTGCCCGCCGGAGCGCGTGCTCGGTGTCGAGCCCCCGGACGACCGAGGCCGTGTAGGTGGCGGTGAACGCGTCACCGGCGCCCCTGGGTTCGATCGGGTCGAGCCGGGGACCCTCCACCACCCAGTACCCGGTGTCGGTGGGGGAGACGGTGGCACCGCCGTCGCTGGTGACGATCACCTGACCGACGCGGTCGGCTCCCAGCTCCGCCGCGGCCGCGGCCACCTGACCCGGAGGCTGGCCGGCTACGCCGAGCTCCTCGTCGCTGAGCTTCAACACCGAGACACCCCGCTCGAGCACCGCCCTCAGCGGATCGCCGGTGAGGTCGACCACCACCGTCGAACCGTTGAGACGGAGGTCCTCGGCCAGGCGTCCGTACACCGCGGGGTTGATCACGCCGGGAGCGTCGGGCCCGCCCAGCACGCACACGTCGGCCTGCAGCGCGGCCACCAGGAACCGGCCGTAGATGTCGTCCATGTCGTGCCGTTCGAGCGGCCCGGCCGGACGCACGCCGACCTCCACCCGGGTCCCCTGGCGGCGGTCGTGCACGTAGGCGCCGTTGTGCGCGGCCACCTCGGTGGCTCGCAGGTCCATCCCCACTCCCCGGATCAGCTCGCCCAGCACCTTGCCCGTCTCACGGCCCAGCGGGCAGGTGAGGCTCACGTCGATGCCGGACCGGGCGAGCATGGCGGCCACCCACACCCCCTGACCTCCGGCGTGGAGGTGGATGTCGTCGCCCTCGCGGGCGGTCCCCGCCTCGATGGTCACCGTGAGCAGGGGGGTGGGCGTGAACACCGCCGCCGTGGGGCGCTTCACCGCGCAATCGCCGCTGGTGGTAGCTCGTTCGGCCATGGGCTCGGCTGCCCGCGTGGCGGTGGCGGCAAACCATCGCCGATGTGGGCGGCATCGCGTGTCGCTACGCAGGATCCTGGCTCTTGAGGAACGAGAACGACCCGTCGGCCTCCAGGATCGCCCACTCGACGTCGCTCAGGTCGGTGATCCCGTTCTTGCGCGCTTCCTCCTCCAGTTCGGTGCGGGTTATCCGTTGCAGGTGGAGGACGTCGTCGAGGACGTCGCCGTGGCGGATCACCACCGAGGGGTGGCCTTCCAGCACCCCGCGCGTCCGCTTGAACTTGAAGCCGACGGTCGACGTGGCCACGGCCAGGAGGCCCATGGTGGTGACGGCCAGCGCGGATCCGGTGACCGACATGTCCTCCTGGGTGACGCCGTTCTGGACGAGGTCACCGAGCACCACCAGGATCACCAGCTCGAAGGCCGTGACCTCCGCGAGCTCCCGCTTGCCCATCGAGCGCAGCAGGAACCAGAGGAAGAAGTAGATCACGGTGGCGCGTACGACGATCTCCATCACAGGCCCCTAGGGGAGGACCCAGAGGGGGTGGTCGATGGTCACGGTCTCGTCGCTGGTGACCACGGTGGTCGAGCCCTTGCGGCGCCACTGGACCGATGGCTCCATGCGGGTGTCGAGCCAGACCGTGAGCACGTCGCCGTCGGGTGGTTCGAACTCCCAGATCGTGTCGGTGCCATCGGTCGACGCCCGGTCGGGCTGCGGCTGGGTGCCGTTCTCGTCGAACGATGCCAGGTACGAGGTCGATATCCGGACCTCGATGGGACCGTCGAAGCCCTGGTCGCGCTGGATCGTGAGGCGGTAGGGGACGGCGAGGGCGGGGCGGGCCACCACCGCGTGGTGGAGCTCGACGTGGAGCGGACCGGAGGCGGCGGCGGTGGTGTCGGTCCTCACCCCGAGGACGCCGCTGAGCCCCAGGAGCACGAAGACCGTGAGCAGCCCGAGGGCGCCGCGCCGTGCCAGCCGGCCCCGCCGCTCGTCGGCGAGCGAGAGGACCCGGGGGATCGTCGTTGCGGCGCTGGTCGCAGGGTCCGATGGAAGGTCCGATGAGCTCACGTGATCGACTTCCCGGTCCCGGAGATGCTGAAACGCTGAGCCGAACGGCCCCTTCAGAGCCACCGAAACGGGACCGATGACCTACTTGAACGGCCCGCGCGGGCCGGTATCTTCCGAGAGTCAGGGGCTAGGAGGGCAGTTCTGACCGGGCTCGAACAGAGAACTGGCGCGCGGAGGGCCTCGTGGACGACCTCCTTCGACGCGGCCCTGGCCGGGCTGGCCACCCACCGGCCGTTGTCCGAGACGGTGGGCCAGCTCCTCGATGCGACGCTCGACATGGTGGGTGCGTTGCACGGTTTCGTGGCGCTCGGTGGGTCGGGTCAGCAGGCGGTCCAGGTCCAGGTCGGCCGGGGCATGTGGGATTCCGACCTTCCGTTGGACCTCGATGAGCTGGTGCGCATCACCGGTGAGCCGGTCGTGGGAGGCCCGGGATCCGCGGGCGAAGGCCTCCGCCACATCGTGGTGCCGGTGCAGGTCGACGGCGAGATGGTCGGTTCGGCAGGCGTGGTACTGGCCGGTGGATCGCCTGACGGAGGGCCGGTCGACACCGAGGCCGAGGACCGCGGGGTGTGGGAGGTGGTCGCCGGCCTGAAGCGCTTCGCCCGCCTCGTGGCGGTGGCCTACGCCGGAGCGAACCTGCTGACCACCGAGAGGGCGGCACGCGAGCAGGAGAAGGCCCTGATCCGGGCCGGTCAGGCGCTCAGCTCCACGCTCGAGCTGCGTGACGTCCTGCACCGGATCCTCAGCGAGCTCCAGAAGGTGGTCCCCTACGACACGGCCTCGGTGCAGGAGCTCCGTGGCGACCAGATGGTGATCGTCGGCGGCCACGGCATCGACATGGAGGTCTTCGCGGGGGTCGGGTTCTCGGTCGAGGGCGACGGAGTGCCCAACGCCGACGTGCTGCGACGTGCTGCTCCCGTGATCGTGCCGGACATCCTGGGAGACCACCCCTACCACCAGTTCCCCCACGACGCGCACGAGATGTCGGGGGTGCGCGGGTGGCTGGGGGTCCCGCTCCTGTTCGGCAACGAGTGCATCGGGATGATCACCCTCGACACGTTCGCTCCCGACTTCTACAGCGACGACCACGCCGACGTGGCCATGGCGTTCGCAGCCCAGGCCGCGATCGCCCTGCAGAACGCGCGGTCCTTCGACCGGGTGCAGCGCGAGGTCGGGGAACGGCGCCGCGCCGAGGCCGAGCTGCGTCGGGCGAACGAGGACCTCCGCGTGCGCATGGCCGAGATCGAAGCGCTCCAGGACGATCTGCGCGTCCAGGCCGAGCGCGACGCGCTGACGGGTCTGTACAACCGGCGGTACCTGATCGAGGTGCTGCCGTCGGAGGTGAAGCGATCGGCGCTGTCGGGGCGCCCGCTGGTGCTGGTGATGATCGACGTCGACCACTTCAAGGGGGTCAACGACACCTATGGGCACTCGGTGGGCGACGAGGTCCTGGTGGCGCTGAGTTCGGTCCTCTCCCGTCGAACCCGCCAGGGCGACGTCGCCTGTCGCTACGGCGGCGAGGAGTTCGTGGTGGTCATGCCCGGGGTCGACGCCGCGACCGGGCTCGATCGAGCCGAGAGCTGGCGGCGCGAGCTGGCCTCCACACCGCTGGGTTCGACGGGTGAGATCCGCGTCACCATGTCGGCCGGCCTGGCTGCGGCCGAGCCCGGCGACGACGCGGAGACCCTCCTGAGGAGGGCCGATGCGGCCATGTACCGGGCCAAGCAGGCCGGACGTGATCGGGTGGAGACGGCTCGTCCCTGACGGGACGGAGTTCTCCGTGCAGCGTCGCCGCCCAGGGAGCATCCTGGGGACATGGACGACCTGGACGACCTCCTCCCCGAGGAAGAAGACACCCCCGGTGCGCTCACCGGACCGGGTGCGACGGCGATCTCGACCGTCGTCGCCGGCGAGGTGCAGCGGACCACGCCAGACGCCACCCTGTACGAGGTGGCGGCGCTCCTCACCGCCGAGGGCATAGGCGCGCTGGTCGTCGACGACGGCGGCGACGGCGAGGACGAAGCCATAGCGGTGGTGACCGAGCGTGACATCATCCGTGCCCTCGCCGAGCTGTCGGATCCCGGCGACACCAAGGTCCACTCGGTGGCCAGCACCGATCTGGTCTGGTGCGACGCCGAGTCGACCGTGGCCGAGGTGGCCGAGATGATGTCGGAGCGCTTCCTCCGCCACGTGCTGGTCGAGGACGACGGCGAGCTCATCGGGATCGTGTCGGCCCGTGACCTCCTCGGGGTCTACGCGGCGGCCGAGGACCTGGCGGACTGATCCTGAGGCGCCCCCGGGCGATGGCGCACCCTGAGATCGTGGCCGGCGGAGGACTGCTTTGGCCGGATGGTGGGTAGGTACTCCCACGGTCGGGCAACCACGCGATCAGGAGCGACGATGGCATCAGTCACAACTTTGCAGCGAGGTTCCTCCGCGACGGGTGCGGAGGCGCGAGCCGACGAGCAGGTCGTCGTGGACACGATCCCCACCGACGTCGATGTCGACGGCCGCGTGGCGGCCGCCGTCGACCGTCGGGTGTGGGCCCTCCACGTGCGCTACGCCCGGCGACGGGATTCCGCCACGCTGGTGCTGCTCTCCGAGGAGTACGACCGCTACGCCCTGAGCATCGCCCACCGCCTGCACCGCCACGGTGAGCCGCTCGAGGACCTCGAGCAGATCGCCCGGGAGGCGCTCGTGCTCTCCCTCCAGCGGTTCGATCCGAGCCGCGGCATACCGTTCCCCGGCTTCGCCACGCCCACGATCATGGGAGCCATCCGTCGGCACTACCGCGACCACGGGTGGTCGGTGCGCGTGCCCCGCTGGGTCCACGACACCACCGTGGCCGTGCGCAGGGCGGTGGATCAGCTCACCAACTCCCTCGGTCGGTCGCCCACGGTCGACGAGGTCTCGGAGTGCCTGGGCATCAGCGTCGAGCGGATCCTGCAGGCCGAGGAAGCAGCCGAGGCGCGCAACCCCGGGTCGCTCGACGTCGACAGCCCCGAGGGCGCGAGCAGCCACGAGGTGGTCGGACGGACCGACAGCCAGCTGGTCGAGGCCGAGAACCACGTGGCTCTCCGCCAGGCGATGGCCCACCTCGGCCCGCGAGAGCGCGAGCTGATCGGGCTCTACTACTTCGAGGAGCAGTCCCAGACCCAGATAGCCGCCCGCTTCGGCGTCAGCCAGATGCAGGTGTCGAGGTGGCTCACGTCGGCCGTCGGTCGGATACGCGGCCAGATGGCGGCTTGACCGCGCACGACCGGTCTGAACCGGCCCGTTGACATCACCCGAGGGTCCCTCCCGTCGCGGCATCATCGCTCTGGCGGTGATCCTCGTCGCTGCCATGGCGGCATGGGTCCTCTGGCCGCGTGATCGCCCCGACCTGGTGGTGGTGGGCGACTCGGTCACCTTCCTCTCGATCCCGGCCATCGAGGACGAACTCGGCGACGACTTCGATCTGAGCATCCGCGCCTATCCGGGACAGGCGTCGAACGATCTCACCCTGGTCGTGCTCCAAGAGCTCGTCGAACGCGACGCGGTCGACGAGCAGGTCGACGCCATCGCCCTCCTGGTGGGCTACAACGACGTGTTGCGGTTCCGCGACCGGCCGGACGAGGTCGAGGAGCTGGTCGCCCTGGCTGCCGACGCCTCCTGCGGCGTCGTCCTGGCGGTGCCAGCGCCACCGGAGTGGAGCGATCAGGAGGATTTCGCCGCGGTCCGCGCCGCCTTCGCCGAGTACGGAGACCGCCTGGAAGCGGAGGTCGAGCGTCACGACCACCTCCACCATGTGACCTCGTGGCAGGAAGCCGTGGAGGCTTCGGGCCCCGGCGAGCTCGTCGACACCGATGGCGTCCACCCGGTCGAGGCCGGACAGAGGGCGCTCGCCCGCGCCTACTCCGAGTCGGTGCGCCGCTACTGCTGATCGGGGACTCTGATCGGGACTTCCCGGTTTACCGCCGGCCCGGCGTGGCAGTGCACGCGTGCAGTCGCACCTGCCGAGAGCCAGAGGGAGAACCAGAGCTCATGTCGAACATCGATGACGCCAAGGGTCGGATCAAGGAGGCGGCGGGAGACCTCACCGACGACGAGGACCTCCAGCGCGAGGGCAAGGCCGACCAGCTGGCCGGCAAGGTCAAGGACAAGGTCGGCGACGCGGTCGATGCGGTGAAGGAGAAGTTCGACAAGGACTGACCGCCGATCTCAGGCCTCCGGCGCCGCGAGGCGCTCGGAAGGCGCTCGCCCCTCCCAGGGGCTGGAGCGGGGGCCGTCCGACCTTGCCCGCCGGTCGGACGGCCCCTCTGCCCCTCTCGGCGGAACCAGCCCACCAGGCCGTGCAACCCGCGCCTGGTGAGGTGCACGTTTCACCTGCGCTCAGCTGGAAAGATTCCCGGCGTGAGTCGGGTAGACCGTGCGGACCCAGCCTTCAGAGATCGCGTGCAGTTGTCGCACGCCGCCACGCGTCCCACGGTTCGCATCGCCCTGATCTTCGTGCTGGCCGCCGCGATCTCCGCTGCGTTCGGGGCGACGCCGTGGATGGTCGTCCACCTGTTCCTGGCGGGTGGGGCCGGCCTGGCCATCAGTTCGGTGACCGTCATGCTCACGGTCACCTGGGCTGCTGCTCCAGCGCCTTCTGCTCGCCTGGTGGCGGTCCAGCGCGCTGCCGTGGCGTTCGGCGCCGCAGGGGTGGTGTTGACCCGCGAGGTCGAGCGCTTCCCCGACTGGTCCACCGGCATCCCCGGAGCGGCCTACATCGCGGGTCTCGGACTGCTCGTGTTCCTGCTGCTCGCTACCGTCCGGAAGGGCCAGGAGCGACGCTTCGACGTCGCTGTCGCCTTCTACGTGACCGCCGCGCTGGCGGCCCTGGTCGCGGTGGGGGTCGGGATCTACATGGCCTCGTCGGGTGTGACGCTCGAACTGCGAGGTGTGCACGTCGTGCTCAACCTCTTGGGCTTCGTGGGCCTGACCATGGCCGGGTCGTTGCCGTTCTTCGCCGCCACCGTCGGTCGATCGAGGATGGCGCCGTCGGCCACGCCGTTTCGCCTGGCTCTGCTGTTGGGCGCGTTCGTCGCCTCGCTGGGCGTGACGGTGGCAGGTCTGATCGTCGAGTCGAAGGGACTGATCTTCGTCGGGTTCGGGGGCTACCTCTACGGGATCATCACCGTGTACTGCTTCGTGCCCCGACCCACCAAGCGCCAGCTCACCTGGGCCGGTCCGAGGCTCGTGGCGCTCTGGTGCGGTGGCGTGTGGTGGTTGGGCGTCCTGGCCGTGACCGCCTACGAGGTGATCGACGACGAGCAGCCGCCCTTCCTGGAGCGTTGGACCCATGTGCTGATCGTGGGTGCGTTCGCCCAGATCATCTGGGGATCGCTGGCCTACCTGATACCGATGTTGCGGGGCGGTGGCCCCAAGAAGCTGAGCGAGGGGTTCGCCCAGACCCGGTCGTGGCCGGGTTTCGCCGGCATCAACGCGTCGGCGGTGGCCTTCGCTCTGGAGGAGCGCACGGTCGGGGTCGTGGTGCTGATGGCGGTCGTGGCCGACGGCGTGTGGCGCACCTTGTCGGTGGGCCTCACGAGGTCCGCCCGCCCCGACGAAGGTGGACCGTCGGGCTCCACCGTGGAGCCCGATCCGGCCTGACGCCGGTGCCACCGGCGCGCCTCGCAGCGCGAGCTACCCCAGGAGGGGGGAGCTCCGTCACAGGGGGAGCTCCGTCACAGCGGGAGCTGGGGCGTCTCCCGGGAACGTTCGTGTTCGAGGAGGTGGACCTTGCGCTCGAGTCCACCGCCGTATCCGGTCATGGAGCCATCGGCGCCGATGACCCGGTGGCACGGGACGATGATGGAGATCGGGTTGCGGCCGTTGGCCAGCCCGACCGCCCGGGACGCCCCTGGCTTGCCGATGTGGCGGGCCAGTTCTCCGTAGGACCAGGTCTCGCCGTAGGGGATCTCCCGGAGCGCCCGCCACACCGTCTCCTGGAACTCCGTCCCGTTCATCTCGAGCGGCACGTCGAAGTCGGTGAGATCGCCGCGGAAGTAGCGATCGAGCTGGTCGACGACGTCGGCGAACTCGTCGTCAGGCGCCCGGACCCAGTCGACCTGGTCGGACGGCGGGTGGGCCTGGTCGACCATCCGCAGGTGGGTGACCACGCCGTCGTGGCCTGCGATGGTGAGCGGACCGATCGGGCTGTCGATCGTGCGGTACACGGTGGTGGTGATCGTCGACATGGTGGTCACTTCCTAGAGGACTCGAACGAATGGGTGGGGCCGTCGTCGCCTGGGCCGGCCCCTCTGGGCGACGCCGGCGGCCACTCGGTGGAGGGCCCTCCGCCCGCCGCCCACATGTGCTGGACGGCGTAGGAGCGCCACGGGCTCCACCGACGGGCGACGCCGGCCAGCGCGTTGGCGGTCGATGGCAGGCCCATGGCCGCGGCCCCCCGTCGCACCCCGGCGTCGGTTGCGGGCAGGGCGTCGGGATCGCCGAGGGCCCGCATGGCGATCATCTCCGCGCTCCAGCTCCCGATCCCGGCGATGGACAGGAGACCCTGCCTCGCCCGGTCCCAGTCGGCTCCGGGGCCGAGGTCGATGTGGCCGTCGGCGAGCGCGGCGACCAGGTCGGCGAAGCAACGGCCGCGCCTCTCGGGACCGGCGATGGCGGTGCGCCTCAGCTCGTAGGGATCGACCTCGGCCAGCGTCTGCACCGGAGGGAAGCGGTGGGTGATCCCGCCCTCGGGGTCGGCCACCTGGGGGCCGTATCGCTCCACCAGCCGCCGGGCGTGGGTGCGGGCGGCGCCGAGGGAGACCTGCTGGCCGAGGACCACCCGGAGGGCCATCTGCTCTCCGTCGACGGTGCGCGGCAGGCGCCGGCCGGGTGCCTTCTGCACCCATGGCCCGAGGTCGGGATCTCGCGACAGCTCGCCGTCCACCGCCTCGGGGTCGCTGTCGAGGTCGAGCAGCCGGCGACAGCGGGCGATCGCCGTCGCGATGTCACGGACGTCGTCGAGGATCAGACGACATGCGACGTGGTCGTCGCGCGGTGCCAGGGCTGCGATGCCACCCCCTCCCGGCAGGTCGAGCGAGAGGCGGTACCACCCGTCGCGGTGCTCCTCGCAGCCGGGTACGGCCGTGGCTGCCAGGTGGCCGAACAGGCTGGTGGGCTCCAGCGGCTGGCGGAACGGCAGGCGGAAGTGCAGCGAGCCCGTGGTGGAGGGCCCCTCGGACCGACGCGATCGGCCTGCCCTCTCCCTGAGAGCCGTCGGGTTGGAGGCGAAGACCTCGCGTACCGTGTCGTTGAACTGCCGGATACTCGAGAAGCCGGCACCGAAGGCCACCTCGGTGAACGGCATGGAGGTGGTCTCGATGAGCAGTCGGGCGGTGTGGGCCCGCTGAGCCCTGGCGAGGGCCAGCGGACCAGCACCGACCTCGGCGATGAGGTGTCGTTCGAGCTGCCTCGTGCTGTACCCGAGCCGGGTGGCCAGGCCGGCCACTCCATCTCGGTCCACGGTGCCGTCGGCGATCAGGCGCATGGCCCGAGCGACGAGGTCGCTGCGCACGTTCCACTCGGGAGAGCCGGGTGACGCATCGGGCCGGCATCGCTTGCAGGCCCGGAAGCCACCTTGCTGGGCGGCGGCTGCCGTGGGAAAGAACGACACGTTGCGAGCAAGCGGCGGCCGGACCGGACAGCTCGGCCGGCAGTAGATGCCCGTGGTGTGCACCGCGGTCACGAACCACCCGTCGAAGCGGGCGTCCTTGGCCTGCACGGCCCGGTAGCACCGGTCGAAGTCCTCGTACACGGGCTCCATCGTGCCGCCGCCAGGGCCAGATGACTAGCGGAAAAGCGACATCAAAGCTGACGTCGGGAACCGGCGCCGGATGGCTGCGCTGGGCTAGGGACCG
>JAAZBK010000056.1 GCA_012513855.1 Acidimicrobiales bacterium | reverse complement strand
GTGCGGCAGCTGGAGGGTGATCGTCCCGTCGGGGTACGGCGTCGAGGGACTCACGCCGGAAGCAACGCCATGGCCCCGGACGACGACTCCCTCGACGACCACATGGCGGGCAGAGAACCCGGATCGCTCGGCGAGTTTGTGCCGATACTTGGTGGCCCGGTCGCCGGAACGCCGCACCGGGGTCGCCAACTGGGCGTCGTGGAGGCTCACCAGGGCACGCTCCACTTCACTCTCGTCGAGGTCCATCACCGGATCCCGGTTCGTGGCCTGGTTACAGCCGGCCACCACCGCTGACAGGGTCAAGGGGTAGTAGTCGGGTGTGGTCTTCTCCTTCTCGACCAGCACTCCCAGGATGCGAGCTTCTACCGGCGTCAAGGTGGGCGAAAGATCCTCCGTCATCGGTGCGGAAGCCTAGAGCCGACTCACCCCTCCCAGGTCCACGGCGAGGACGGATAGCGGCGAGAGGCCAGCTCTGCGAGCACCGAATCGAGCTGGACGGGATACACCGGTTCGGCGAGGCGGCGTATGTCGGTGGCATCGAGCCAGCGATGCTCGGCCACGCTGTCTTCCTCGATGTCGGTGAAGCCCGTCACGTCCACCGCCAGGTCCGTTGTGTGAGCAACGAAGAAGTGCTCGACCGAGTCGTACGTCTGGCCGAGGAACGGAAAGGTCACCCGACGTACCGCCACGAGCCCGCTCCATTCGACGTCGTACTGGCCGGTCTCCTCCCGCAACTCCCGCCGGGCCGCCTCCTCGACCGTCTCATCCGCCTCGACGCCGCCACCGGGCGTGAACCACCAGGTGCCATCGAACGGACGGTCCGGATCCCCTCCACGGAACAGCAACGTCCTGGCTCCAGGCCCGATCAGGATCACCCGGGCGGACGGACGCAGGATCGGCTCAGACACCGCTACAGAGTAGAGGAGGCCCTAGGGTTGCAGGGATGCGAATGCCGGAGCGGATCGTCTGTCTGACCGAGGAGCCCACCGAGGTGCTCTACGCCCTCGGAGAGGACAAGCGGATCGTCGGCATCTCCCAATTCACCGTGCGACCCGAGGGCGTTCGCAAGGAGAAGCCCATGGTGTCGGCCTTCACCAGCGCCCGCCACGAGAAGATCCTCGCTCTCGATCCCGACCTGGTGGTCGGGTTCTCCGACATCCAGGCCGATATCGCCCGCGACCTGATCAAAGCCGGTATCGAGGTGTGGATCAGCAACCACCGCACGGTCGAAGGCATCCTGTCATACGTCCGTCGGCTGGGGGCGATGGTGGGCGCCGCGGAGCGGGCCGACCGCTATGCCGACTCGCTTGCCCGTCACGTGGAGTCCGTGGCCGAGCGCGCGGCTGGCCTGCCCACCCAGTCCCACGGACGTTCGCACTGCGGCCATCAGTCTGCGAGCACCCGGCGCATGACGAGTCGGGGCAAGCGATTGGACTGGGCCTTGGTCACGCCGACGACGTCGAAGCCTGCCCGTTCGAACATCTGTCGTGTGCCGACGTAGGCCATGGCGCCATC
>JAAZBK010000055.1 GCA_012513855.1 Acidimicrobiales bacterium | reverse complement strand
GTGGGTCGTGGTGGCGTGTTCGCCTACTGGTGCGACACCCTCCCGCACCACACCCTCGACACCCCACGGCGGTTCGACCACCAGTGGGAGGCCCGGGCCAGCCTCGGTCTGCGCGCCGGCAGGCCCGAAGCCGTCGCCGCGTACGTCGAGCGTGGCCGAGTGCAGGCTGCGCACCCGGCGACCATCCCGGTCCGCGTCGCCCGAGCGCACCAGCACCACGTCGAGGCAGGGCGAAGCGTGGCGGTCACGACCACCAACGCAGAGACGGCCCGAGCGATCAACCGCGAGATCCAGCACCTCATCCACCCCGACGCCACCGGTGGGGTGCGCCTCCACGACAACACCCTCGCCCGGGTCGGCGACGAGATCGCCACCCGCCGCAACGACCGCAGACTGTGGACCCACCTCGGCCAGCGGGTCCGCAACCGCCACACCTGGACCGTCACCGACACCCGCCCCGATGGCAGCCTCACCGTCGCCCACCCCGACCGAGGCACCGTCGACCTCCCCGCCGACTACGTCGCCCGCCACGTCGAGCTCGGCTGGGCCGTCACCGGCTACGGCACCCAGGGCGACACCGTCGACGTCGGCATCGCCGTCCTCGAGCCGTCCACGACCCGCAACCACGCCTACGTCGCCATGACCCGCGGCCGCCAGGCCAACCATGCGCTGGTGGTCGATCCGACGGGAGTCGTTGACCCAGGCGAGCGCCTCGCCGAGATCATCACCCGACCCGTCGCAGCCGACTCGGCGCTCGCCGTCCAGGCCCGTCTGCATCGCGATGCCGGCCTCGAACCCCCGGACCCGATCGCCGCCACGCGGGAAGCGCTCGCCGCCCTGCGCCGCGCCGATGGAGTGCGGGACGCGGCCGACGCTCCGACCGTTTCCGAACCCGCTCCGGCGGCACCGATCGTTCCCACCACGCCCCCGCCGCCTACCCGGCCGACTGGTCCGTCGCTCGGTCTGTAGCCCGGCGGTACCCTGGATCCTGCGTCGCCCGGCCGCACATGACGGGCCTTCTCCACCGGCAGTTCGCTGCCCTGGAATCTGGAGCAGGCCATGCCACGCGAACGACGCGCCGGAGGCGGGATCGACCGCCTCCCCTCGGGCCGCTATCGAGTCCGCATCGTCACCCCCGACGGCCGACGCCTCAGCCTCGGCACCCACGCCACCAAACGCGCCGCCGAGGCGGCCTACGCCCGGTCGGTCACCAACCAGGCTGACGGCAAGCCCGCCACCCCGTCGGCGGTCACCACCCCGACGCTCGCCGACTACGCGTCGAGCTGGGTCGACACTCGGCTCACGAAGCGAGGTGAGGCTCTCCGGCCTCGGGTCAAGGACCTCTACCTCATGCAGCTGCGCCTGCACATCGTCCCGACCTTCGGCCCCAGCCGCCTCGCCCGCATCACCACCGCCCAGGTCCGCGACTGGAACGCCGGCCTCCGAGGACCCGACGGACCCGGCGCCAGCACCGCGGCCAAGTGCTACCGCCTGCTTCGCTCGATCCTCACGACAGCCGTCGAGGACGGCCTGATCCCGGCCAACCCCTGCACGATCAAGGGCGCCGGCGTCGAACCAGCCGACGAACGCCCGATCCCGACCGTCGCCCAGGTCCACGACCTCCTCGAGCAACTCCCCGAGCGGATGCGATGCGTCGCCCTCCTCGCCGCCTTCGTCGGCCTCCGACGAGGAGAGATCCTCGGACTCCGCCGCTCGGATGTCAGCCTCGACCGCTGTGAGATCGCCATCGTCCGCCAACGCCAGCTCGACCGCCACGGCAACCACCTTGTCGGGCCACCCAAGTCCGATGCCGGCCGACGAGTCCTCGCCATCCCCGAGGCATTCGTGACCGACCTACGCAGCCACCTCGACGCCTTCGCGCAGCCAGGTGAGGACGGCTACGTCTTCACCGGCCAGAAGGGCGGCCCACTCGCGCCGCACGTCTGGCAGGACGCCTGGGAGAAGGCCCGCACCGAGGTCGGGGTCCCCGAGATCCACCTCCACGACCTCCGACACCTCGCCGGCACCCTGGCAGCAAGCACCGGTGCCAGCACCAAGGAGGTCATGTACCGCCTCGGCCACGCGACGCACCAAGCCGCCCTCCGCTACCAGCACGCCACGAGACAGCGTGACCGAGCCATCGCCGAGGCCCTCGACGAGCTTCTCGCCCCACGTTCGACCTGACCGCGCCTCGGACAGACTCGATTCATCTCCCGGCGGGACCGCGTTGCGTGCCCGGACAGGGATGTCGGGTCGTCTATCCCTCGCTGCCGGGGGCGCCGGGCGGCGGGCCGGGCTGGGTGATGCCGCACTCCTCGGACTCGAACGTCGCTATCTCATCGGCCGCGGCGGATGCCTCGGGATCGGCGAACGCGGCGCCGAGGTCGCCGTCGGCGGCCTCGAAGGCGGCGACGAACGTCTCGACCGGCCCGGCGATCTCCGCAGGCGCGAGCGCGGCGTACTCGGCGAGTTGCTCGCTGGTCGGGGTGACGCCGACCAGTTCCGTTGCCGTGGCGCAGAAGGCGACGAGGTCGTCGGCAGGAGTGGTGGTGGTGGCCTCGGCGGCCGTGGTCGTCGGGTCGGAGCCGGCGCCGTCGTCGGTGCCGTCGCTGCACGCGACGAGCGGGCCGACGGACAGGGCGGCGACCAATGCCGCCTGGGTGATGCGGCGAACGGCGGTGGACGGCATGGTTCCTCCAGGTGCGAGACGGGACCCGCAGGATTCGGGTCTCGCCTGCTCTGTCGCTCCGATCGCCGATCCGGGATCACTGATCTCGAAGATGCGCGTCGCCGAGGGCTCGGCGCGGCCGGGCGTCCCGCCACAGGGCCCGTCCCGCGACCAGCAGGACCGTCACGCCAAGCACCGTCCAGATGGCCACGGCTCGACCCCAGTCCTCATGCGGCCAGACGGGGAACAACGGGAGGTCCGTCTCGAAGGGGCGGGCGAGCGCAGCTCCCGCGACCAGGGGCACTGCCGTGGCCGCCAGGACCGTGCCTGGCTCGCTGCGGCCGGTCGCCCGGGCGGCCGTGGCCAGCCCGAACCCGAGCCCCGCGGCGACCGCACCTTGGAGGACGAGGACCTCGAGGTGGTCGGGTAGGCGGGCTCGAAGCACCCAGTGAACTGTCGCCCACACCAAGACGAGGGTGATCGGGCCGATGGACCGGACCGCAGTCCGCCACCAGAGCGGGCGCGGGCCGACGTCCACCACGAGGGCGCAGCGCTCGTCGACGGCGACCGCGGCCGCGCCGACGACCACCGCCAGGGTGCTGCCGTGCAACGGCCACAGAGCCTCCGGCCACCCCGCCACGAGGGCGACGCCGCCGGCCACCAGGAGCGCGGCTCCGGCCAGGAACGACCACTGCGTTGCGGCGAGGAGGTAGCGGAGCGTCCCTCCGAAGCGCCCCGCCACCTTGTCATCCACCCTCTGAGAGCGCGCCCCCGGGCACCGGGCTCACGATCGTCTCGGCCGTCCCGGTGAACATGGCGAGCACCACGGCAACCACCGCCAACCCGGCCAGGACGAAGAGGGCTGACCGACTCCTGGCCGTCCGGGCCTCGACATCGGCCCTGACCGCGACCACCGCTCCGATCGCGCACAGCACGAGCACGTAAGCCAGCCACCACCCCGGTGAGCCGCTGAGCACGACCGATCGCTGTGGGTCGCCGTCAACCCCGAACGGGCCACCCCAATACGTCCACGGGAGCACGACGCGGACACGGCGAAGCGGTTCGAACAGGCCCTGGAACACGATCACGGCCACGACGAGGCCGACAGTGGTGACGATCGGTGCCGCGGCTCGCTTGGTCTTCCGGGCCACGACGACACCGAGGACCGGTCCGCCCAGGCAGCTCACGGCGCCGAGGGCGAGCCACACCGCAGCCACCCACGCGTCCGACATCACCTCTGCGTACCCGCCGCGGACGGTCGGCACCGACCGTGCCCGCAACAGCGTCACGAGCACGAACCCGAGGCCGGCCAGGAACGGCACGAGGCAGGCGGCCAGGTGCCCGATGGTGCGGGATGCCTGGACGACCGGGGTCGGGCCGGCGGCCTCGGCGCAGCGGTCCGACGCCCACACCCGATGCGCGCTCACGCTGATGCCGACCATCCCGAGCAGGGCGGCGGGGGCGATCATCGACAGCTCGTCGGTCGGTTCGTCGCCGTCGAGGTAGGGGAGGAGCGCGGCGTAGGTGAGCGCCAACCCGATGAGGAAGGCGGGGCGGCCGAGGTAGCGGCGGACCTCGATGCGGGCCAGTTCGACCCACGCCGGCCGAGCCGGTTCGGCCACCGTGGCGATCGGGAGGGACTCGGCGGCGGTCATGCCGCCCCCTCCACCGCCGCAGGACCGACGAGGAGCAGGTAGGCGTCCTCGACGGTCGGTGGCGCCGCCTGTGCGCCGGTCGGGGGCGTTCCGCCGACGGAGCGCACGCCACCAGCCGGGTCGCGCCAGGTCGCCACCGCGTCGGCAACCGGCCGGTCGTGGAGCCACACCCGGTCTCGGGCCGACGCGACGAACCCGGCGACGTCGCCGTCGTGGGCCACGCGCCCGCCGACGAGGACGATCACCCGGTCGCACACGGCAGCGACGTCCTCGGTCTGGTGGGTGGCCAGCAGCACGGTGCCGGCGCGGGCCCGTTCCGACAACGTGGCCCGGAACGTCGCCCGCTGTTCTGGGTCGAGGCCGGTGGTGGGCTCGTCGAGGATCAACAGGTCCGGGTCACCGATGAGCGATTGGGCGAAGGCCAATCGGCGGCGCTGGCCACCCGACAGCTTCCGCACCTTGATCGTGGGGCGGTCGTCCAGCCCGACGAGCGCGAGCACCCGTCGAACCTCGGCGTGGCGAGCGGAGGTGTCGTCCCACTCCTTGAGCACCGCGATGTAGTCGAGGAACCCGAAGGCCGTCATCCCAGCGGGGAACCGGACCTCCTGGGGCAGGAATCCCAGCCGGCGACGGATCTGGGTGCGCTCGGCCAGAGGCCCGTCGGTGCGATGGCCGAGCACGGTGATCTCGCCTTCGTCGGCTCGGGACGCGGTGCTCAGCAACCCGAGCAGCGTCGTCTTGCCTGCGCCGTTCGGGCCCAGCAGCGCCGTGATGCCCGGGGTGAGGTCGAAGCTGACGTCGTCGAGGACGGCGACCGGGCCGTAGCGGCGGGTCACGTGCGAGACGCGGACGGTGCTGGGCATGGGTGCTCCTTCAGGTGCCGCTGATGGCGGACGGGACCGGGTCGCTCGCAAGTCGGTGGTGGAGGAGCAGCGCTGCTCCGATCGAGACGGCGACCGCCACGAGTTGCGTTGGAGCGGTGGTGATTGCCCACGGCGTGTCGCGCACCTGCCAGGCGACGACCACCGCGACCCACGCCAAGGCGACGAACGCCGCAGGCCGGACGGGGTCGTGCCAGGTCGCGGCGGCGGCGACGCACAACGTGCAGGCCAGAGCCGGAAGCAGCCAGCTCACCGCCGCCCCGGGATGGTGAAGGACCACGGCTCCCACCGCGACGGCGACCGGTACCGCGGTCACCACTACATAGGCGGTCCGCCACAGCAGCATCCGAGCCGGGGAGAACGGCGCCGCCCGCTCGAGCAGGTCGATCCCGTGGGGTACGAGCCGGTAGGTGGCGGCCACACCGAGCGCAGGCAGCAGCGGCGCCACGACCAGGAAGGCAGCGTGGGCCGAGTCGACAGGACCGAGCACCGCCGCCACCGCAGTGACGGCGAGCACCAGCGTGGTGGCCATCGTCCACTGCCGGCTCTGTGCGGCGACCACGCGCGTCACCACCACGTCCGACATCGACACGCCGAGCCGGAGCAACGCCCGCCCGCTGCGACCGACCTCAGGGGTCGAGACCGCGGCCTCGACGCGGGCCCACAGGTGTTCGAGGTCGAGATCGGGCGAACGCTGGCTGTTGGTCGGTCCCGTCGCGCCGGCTCCCAGGACGGACCGGCACTCCTTGCACCGGACGGCATGCGCTTCGACCGATGCCCGCTGGACGGGGTCGAGCCGGCGCTCGCCATAGGCGGCTGCCACCCCGTCGTCGACGTGCCAGGCGCTCATCGGAGATCTCCCACCTGCAACGACGTGCCAGCCAGCTCGGTGCGCAGGACGGTCTTGGCCTTGCGCATCCGGCCCTTCACCGTTCCCTCGGGGACACCGAGCATCCGCCCGGTCTCCTTCGCCGTCAGGCCGTCGAAGACCATCGCCTGCACCACCTCCATCAACTCTGGTGAGAGCGACGCCAGCACCGCCCCCGCCTCACCGAGATCGATCGACTCCAGCACCCGCTCCTCCGTGCTCACCACGGCACCCTGCGATGGGAACGGTGCCGGTCGGGCCTGACGTCCCGCCCGGCGCAGGTGCGTGACGAGCTGGCGCACACCGATCCCCCAGATCCACGCCCCGACGTCGCCGTCGGCCCGCCACCGCCCCGCGCCTCGCCACACCGCCAGGAACGTGTCCTGCACCGCATCGGCCACCAGCGCATCGTCCCAGCAGCGGGCCCGGAGCCGGGCGACCAACCACGGCGCGTGCCGGTCATAGAGGACCCGGAGCGCAGCGGCGTCGCCGCCAGCGATGGCCGCGACGAGCGTCACATCGTCCCGCTCGTCGCCGGCTGCCCCACCAGCGCTCATCGTCGCATCCCCGATGACCTCATCGCTCCACTGTCGCTCGAACGCCGCGATCGGGATCACGCTGCGGCCAGCGGCGGAGCGAGATGACCGATCCGTAGGGTCACGTTAGGGTCACGCCGCCGATCTCGACCGTTTCGCGACGAAGGTCCAGGCGCCGAAAGCACCGGCTGACCTGGACCTTCTCGGAGAGCGGGTGACGGGAATCGAACCCGCGTTCTCAGCTTGGGAAGCTGATGTTCTGCCTCTGAACTACACCCGCGGGTGAGCGGCCGAGCATAGCGGCGCCGC
>JAAZBK010000363.1 GCA_012513855.1 Acidimicrobiales bacterium | reverse complement strand
GGTGGTGGGCCAAGATGCGGGGGTGACCCACACCCGTCGTGAGCTCACCGCTCTGCTCGAGCGACACGACCTGGGGCCGAGTCGCGCCCTGGGCCAGAACTTCGTGGTCGACCCCAACACCGTGCGACGCATCGCCCGCTTGGCCGGAATCGGACCCGACACCCCGGTGGTGGAGATCGGCGCTGGACTGGGGTCGCTCACCCTCGCGCTGGCCGAGACCGGGGCGCACGTCACGGCGGTGGAGACCGACCGTCACCTGATCCCGGTTCTGAACGACGTGCTCGGCGACCTGGACCACGTCACCGTCGTCCACGCCGACGCCATGAAGCTCGACTGGGCCGAGGTCCTCGCCCACCACCGACGCTGGGTCCTCGTGGCCAACCTGCCCTACAACGTGGCCACGCCGCTCGTGCTCGACCTCTTGGCCGGCGTGCCCGCCATCGGGCGAATGCTCGTGATGGTCCAGAAGGAGGCCGGCGAGAGGTTGGCGGCCGCGCCCGGAGACGACGCGTACGGCATCCCCTCGGTGAAGGTGGCCTACCGGGCCACTGCCCGACTGGTGGGCAAGGTGGGCCCAGACGTGTTCGTGCCCCGGCCCCGGGTCGACTCCGCCCTGGTGGAGATCGTGCGCCGCGACGAACCGGCCACCGACGCCGACCCGGAGCGGTTGATGGCGTTGGTCGACCGGGCGTTCAACCAACGGCGCAAGATGCTGCGCCGCTCGCTGGCGGGCCTGGTCACCCCGGATCAGTTCGAGGCGGCCGGCGTCGATCCCCAAGCCCGTCCCGAGCAGTTGGGGGTCGAGGACTTCGGTCGCCTGGCCGGCCCCGTCGCCCGCCGAGCTGCGCCGTAGGCCCACAGCGTCGGTTCCCTAACATCGCCAGCGTGACCGCTACGACCCTCGTCGCCCCGGCCAAGCTCACCGTCTCGCTCCGGGTCACCGGGGTCCGCGCCGACGGCATGCACCTCATCGACGCCGAGATGGTCACCGTCGACCTGGTCGATCTGCTCACCTTCTCCGAGGGCGACGGACTGGAGATCGAGGGTGCCACCGGTCTGCCGGTGACCGCCGACGACGACAACCTGGTGCGCCGGGCTCTCCGGCTGATCGACCGCCGAGCCCAGGTCCGGCTGGTCAAGAGGATCCCCGCCGGCGCCGGGTTGGGCGGCGGATCGGCCGACGCGGCCGCTGTCTTCCGTTGGGCCGGCATCGACGACGTCGATCTGGCGGCGAGCCTCGGGGCCGACGTGCCGTTCTGCCTCGCCGGCGGAAGAGCCCGGGTGACCGGCATCGGCGAGGTCATCGAACCGCTGGAGCCGGTCGCCGACGTCTTCACCCTCGTCACCCCGCCCTTCGGGTGCTCCACCCCGGCCGTCTACCGCGCCTGGGACGAGCTCGGAGGACCGACCGCCACCGGCCCCAACGACCTCGAGCCCGCGGCGCTGGTGGTCGAGCCCAGGCTGGTCGAGTGGCGCGATCGCCTGGCCGATGCCACCGGCGCCATTCCGGTGCTGGCCGGTTCCGGGAGCACGTGGTTCGTTCGCGGTGCCCACCCCGACGCCGGAGACGTGGTCCGCACCACCGGGCCGTACTGACCGGTTCAGGCAGGTAGGCGGTAGGTGCGGGCGGCGTTGTCCCACGTGGCCGTGGCCACTGCTGCCGGGGTGACGCCCTTGGCCGCCGCCACCGCTCCGCCCACGTATCGGACCAGGGCCGGTCGGTTGCGCTCCCCACGGTGCGGGTGCGGGGTGAGGTACGGCGAGTCGGTCTCCACCAGAAGGCGATCGAGAGGGCACAGCGCGGCCGCCGCCCGCAGGTCGTCGGAGTGCTTGAAGGTGACGATCCCGCTGAACGACAACATCGCCCCGAGGTCGAGGCAGCGACGGGCCTCGTCGGGGCCGCCGGTGAAGCAGTGGAAGACGGTGCGCTCGGGCGTTCCCTCCGAGGCCAGGACGTCGAAGGTGTCGTCCCATGCGTCGCGGGTGTGGATCACCAGTGCCAGATCGTGGCGGAAGGCCATGGCGATCTGGGCTGCGAACACCTCGCGCTGGGCGTCGCGCGGCGAGTGCTCGTAGAAGTAGTCGAGGCCGCACTCCCCCACCGCCACCACGTCCGGATCGGCCAGCAGCTCCTCCAGCCCGTCGATGCCGTGACGGGCCTCGTGGGGATGCACGCCGGCGGTGGCGAACACGTTCTCGTGCGCGGCGGCCGCCGCGATGGCGGCCCGCGAGTCCTCGATGTCGCAGCCGACCGTGATCAGGCGCTCCACCCCTCCGGCGCCGGCATCCTCCACCAGCGAAGCCACCTGGTCTGCGGGGGCGCCCCGGTGGTGCACGTGGCAGTGGTCGTCGATCCAGCGAAGGGCACTCAGCTCCTCGGAGATCCCCAGGTCAGGGGACGTCTCGCCGGTCACTTCACCGATCCGAGCAGAGATTCGGGATCTCTGGTTTGAGACGAGCTGATCACGGGTACAACGCCACCCAAGCGGCGATCCCGGAATCTGGAGCGGCCCCGGCGGAGGGGCCGCTCCGGTCATTTTCGGCCGCCATCAAGCCTCCCTGGCCTTGAGCCGGGGGAACAGCGGATCGCCCTTCTCCACCGGCAACCCGCCGGGGTAGCCGCCCCAGGCCGTCACCTCTCCGAGCCGTCGGTCGGTGGGAGACCCTTGGAGGCCGATCCGACGCCAGACCTCGGCGGGCGCACGGGTGAGCGCCGGGCTGGACAGGATCGCCACCAGCCGGAGCACCTCGAGCGAGTCGCCCAGGACGCCGTCGACCTCCGGACCGGGATCGGCCTTCCACGGCTCGGTGGCCTCCAGGAGCGCATTGGCCTCCCGGATCAGCTTCCAGGTGGCCTCCAGCGCCGCCGAGGGCTGGACCGCCGCCCAGGCTTCGGTGACCTCGCGCACGACGTCGGCCGCCACCGACGCGAGCGGGCTGTCGGGCCGGGGCGCGGGGCCGATGCCGTCGCACTTCTTGGCGACCACGGTCGACACCCTGCTCAGCAGGTTCCCGAGGTTGTTGGCGAGGTCGCTGTTGTGGCGGGCGATCATGCCCTCGTAGCTGAAGTCTCCGTCGGGACCGAACGCGGTGTCTCGCAGGAACTGGTAGCGGAAGCCGTCGACGCCGAACTCCTCCACCAGGTCGGCCGGAAAGATCTGGTTGAGCCGCGTCTTGCTCATCTTCTCGCCGCCCACCAGCAGGTAGCCGTGGACGTTGATGTTGGCCGGTGGCTGTTCCCCCGCGGCCAGGAGCATCGCCGGCCAGTACACGCAGTGGAAGCGGAGGATGTCCTTGCCGATGAGGTGGCGGACGCTCGGCCACCAGGTGTCGAACCGCTCCCGGTCCTCGCCGTAGCCGATGGCGGTGACGTAGTTGATGAGCGCGTCGTACCAGACGTAGAAGACGTGGCCCTCGTCCCACGGGACCTTCACGCCCCAGTCGATGGACGTGCGGGTGATGGAGATGTCGCGAAGGCCGCCGCGGATCAGGCCCAGCGCCTCGTTCCGCTTGCCCTGGGGCTGCACGGCGGTGGGGTTGGCCTCGTACCAGTCGAGCAGCGGCTGTTCGAACGCCGAGAGCCGGAAGAACCAGTTCTCCTCCTCGAACCACTCCACCGGTCGTTCGTGGATGGGATCGAGGCCCGGCCCTCCGTCGGGGTTGGGGAGCAGCTCCTCCTCGTCGTAGTAGGCCTCGCAGGCCACGCAGTACCAGCCGGCGTAGCCGTCCTTGTAGATGTGGCCGTTGTCGTAGACCTTCTGGAGGAAGCGCTGCACCACCAGGTGGTGGTCGGCGTCGGTGGTGCGGATGAACCGGTCGGCCGAGATGTCGAGCAGGTCCCAGGCCTCGTGGAAGCGGACCGCCACCGCGTCGGCGTGATCCTTGGGCGAAACGCCCTTGTCGCTGGCGGCCCTGGCGATCTTGAGGCCGTGCTCGTCTGTTCCGGTGAGGAAGTACACGTCGTCGCCCACCAGCCGGTGCCAGCGGGCGAGGGCGTCGGCCGTGACGGTGGTGTACGCGTGCCCGATGTGGGGCACGTCGTTCACGTAGTAGATGGGCGTGGTGATGAAAGCGCGACCCGACACGCACTCACCCTAGAGCGAACGCCTGGACCCCCACCCAGGCGGTATCTTGCACCGAACCGGTGCCGCCGCGGTCACCCCACACCGGCGGCAAGTGACCGGGCCCGCAGGAGGACCTCGTCGAACATCTCCGGCGTCAGCTTCCCGGTGAAGGTGTTCTGCTGGCTCACGTGGTAGCTGCCGACGATGGTGCGCCGGTCGTCGATCCGGGCCTCCACACCGTGGGTGAACACCGGGCGGGGGCGCACGCCGAAGTAGCTCGTTAGCCCCTGGTACCCGAACCCGCCGAGGGCCAGGAAGACCCGCGCCTCGGTCAACAGGTCGAGTTCTCGATCCAGGAAGGGTCGGCAGTTGTCCCGCTCCTGGGTGGTGGGCTTGTTGGCCGGCGGGGCGCACCGCACCGGCGCCGTGATCCACACGTCGGTGAGCTCGAGTCCGTCGCCGATGCGGGTGCTGGTGGGCTGGTTGGCGTAGCCGGTCCGGTGGAGCGCGGCGAAGAGGAAGTCTCCGGAGCGATCGCCGGTGAACATGCGACCCGTCCGGTTGGCGCCGTGGGCTGCGGGGGCGAGGCCCACGATCACCAGCCGGGCTGCCGGATCACCGAGCGACGGAACCGGACGGGCCCAGTACTCCTCGTCCCGGTACGCGGCTCTCTTCTCGCGGCCCACCTGTTCCCGCCACGCCACCAGGCGGGGGCAGGCTCGACACGACACCACGTCGGCGTTGACCGCAGAGAGGGAGTCCACGGCTCCCGAAGGTAGCGTTGGGCGCAGCGATGGCTACCTCTCGACGTTCGTCCAAACCTTCTTCTCGCGCCCCTGGCGCCACGTTGGTGCTGCTCGTGCGGCACGGCCAGACCCCCACCACGGGGGCGTCGCTGCCGGGGCGGGCTGCCGGCCTGCACCTGGCCGAGGCCGGTGTGGCGCAGGCAGCAGCGGTGGCCGAGCGCCTCGCGGCCCTCACCAAGATCGACGCGGTCTACGCCTCGCCGCTGGAGCGCACCCGTGAGACGGCAGCCCCGATCGGACGGGCCACCGGCCACCGGGTCAAGACCGACAAGGGCTTGCTGGAGTGCGACTTCGGCGACTGGACAGGCAAGAAGCTGGCCGACCTTCGCAAGAAGAAGGAGTGGGAGACCGTCCAGCGCTTCCCGAGCGGGTTCCGCTTCCCCGGCGGTGAGTCGTTCCCCGAGATGCAGCAGCGCATGGTGACCACGCTCGACCGCCTCGCCGCCCAGCACCGGGGCAAGGCCTTCGTGGCCGTCTCCCACGCCGACACCATCAAGGCCGCCGTCGCCCAGGCCCTCGGAACCCACCTCGACCTGTTCCAGCGGATCGTGATCTCGCCCTGCTCTGTCTCGGCGATCCTCCACACCCCCACCGGCCCGGTGGTGCTCGCCGTCAACTCCACCGGCGACGACCTCACCACCCTGGTGCCGTCATGACCGACGGGCAGACCGAGTGGAACATGGTCCAGCCCGTGCACTTCACCGTGGGCGCCGTGGGCGAGCCGGGCCACCGGGAGTTCTACTTCCAGGCCCTCGACGCCGACTCCCGGGTGGAGGTCAAGTGCGAGAAGCAGCAGGCGGTGGCGCTCGCCGAGCACCTCACCCGACTGCTGGTCGACCTGCCCGAACCTCCTGGCGGGGTGCTGGACCCGGCAGCCATCGAGCCCGCCGAGGCCCTCGTGCCCGAGGACGTCGACTTCGTGGTGGGCTCGATCAGCATCGGGGTCGATCGCAACACCGATCGGATCGTGGTCCTGTTCGACGAGCTCGTCCTCGAACCCGAGGACGGGACCGACCTGCCGTCGGCCCTGTCGACCCGCCGGCTCATGGTCCACCTGAACCGAGAGCAGGTGCTGGGCTTCGTCAAGGAGGCCGAGAGGCTCGCCTCCACCGGTCGACCGCTGTGCCGGCTGTGCAACCAGCCCATCGACCCGAGCGGCCATGCCTGTCCCCGTCTCAACTGAGGAGCAGGAGGCGCTGCTGGCCGGCGCGGATCTGGAGATCAAGGGCCGGATGCCCTGGAGCTCCAACGTCACGCTCCTCGTGGAGCTGTTGGCCGATGGCGAGGTGGCCGGCAAGGCCGTCTACAAGCCCCACCGGGGCGAGCGCCCCCTCTGGGACTTCCCCGACGGGCTCTACCTACGGGAGATCGCTTCCTACCGCCTGGCGCGGGCCCTCGGATGGGATGTGGTGCCCACCACGATCGAGCGCGACGGTCCCCACGGTCCCGGCTCCCTCCAGTGGTTCGTCGACGCCGACTTCGAGCAGCACTACTTCACGATCCTCGACGACGAAGCCAGCCACGCCCAGCTCCGACGCCTGTGCGCCTTCGACCTGGTGGCCAACAGCACCGACCGCAAGGGCGGCCACGTGCTGGTCGACGGAGACGGCCACCTCTGGGCCATCGACAACGGGCTGTGCCTCCACGCCGAGTTCAAGCTGCGCACCGTGATCTGGGACTTCGCCGAGGAACCGCTACCCGCCGAGATCGCCGACGACCTGGCCGCCTTCGTCGCGTCGCCGCTGCCCGACGACCTGCACGAGCTCCTCGACCCCTTCGAACGCGATGCCCTCCTGGCCCGGGCCAGGGCGCTGCTCGCCGAAGGCCGCTTCCCCACCGACCCGACCGGTCGTCGCTACCCCTGGCCCCTGGTCTAGGTCAGGGACCGGCGAGCAGGTCGCCGAGGCGCTCGGCCAGCGGCTCCGCCAGGTCGGGCAGTACGGCCAGCTCCACGGTGGATCGCTCGCCCTCCAGGACCACGATCTGGGACTCCATGCCCCAGAACGCCTCGGTCTGGAAGCGCACAGGCCGCAGCCACACCTGGTCGACGTCGGCGAACCGGGCGTCGACGGGGCCGTGGACCGAGGGAAGGCCCACCGCGATCGGATCGTCGACGTGCCAGGTGGCCACACCATCGGGCAACGGACCCAGGTCGACCACGCCGGGCGTCCAGGGGCCCCATCCGCGAGCTGACGTCCGCCGCAGACGGCAGTCGACGTCGACCGCCTCGCCCCGGACGAGGGCGCGCCGCAGCGCCTCGTGCCGGCGCTTGGCCTTGCCGAACGGGTTGAGCATCGACTGAATCCTTGCGCGTGGGACGGGCAGGGTGGACGACCGCTCCCGGGCGCGAGAGGGCCCCGGCCGTGCGGCCGGGGCCCTCTCAGGTCTGGGGAGCCGAAGCTCAGCGGGCCTTGAGGGCCTCGATGAGCTGGGGCAGGACCTTGTGGACGTCGCCCACGATGCCCAGGTCGGCGATCCCGAAGATCGGGGCCTCCGGGTCCTTGTTGATGGCGATGATGTTCTTGGAACCCTTCATGCCCACCATGTGCTGGGTGGCACCGGAGATGCCAGCAGCGATGTAGACGGTGGGCTTGACCACCTTGCCGGTCTGGCCGACCTGGTAGCTGTAGGGCACCCAGCCGGCGTCGACGATGGCGCGGGAGGCGCCGGGCGCACCCTTGAGCAGCTTGGCCAGCTCCTCGATCATCTCGAACTTGGCGGCCTCGGTGAGGCCACGGCCACCAGCCACCACTACGGCGGCCTCGTCGAGCTTGGGACCGGAGGTCTCCTCGATGTGGCGGTTGACCAACTTGGCGGCACCGGCGGCGCCGGCGTCGGGCACGGCGAGGGCGGCCACCTCGGCGGCGCCACCACCGGACTCCTCGGCCACGAACGACTTCGGGCGGAAGAGGGCGATGGCCGGCGACCCGGCGGCGAACTTGGTCTTGACGATCTGGGTGCCACCGAAGATCTGGGTGGACACCACGATGCCGTCGCCGACCTCGATCTCGGTGTTGTTGGTGAGGACGGGCTTGTCGAGCTTCACCGAGAGGCGGGCGCCGATGTCGCGGCCGTCCTGGGTGGTGCCGAGCATGATCAGATCGGGGGCTTCGCCGCCCTCGATCGCGGCGGCGAGAGCGCCGGCCACGTGGACGCCCTGGAGCTTGCCGCTCAGGTCGCCGGTGGCGTGGACCTTGGTGGCGCCGTGGGCGCCGACGGTGGCGGCGACAGCGGCGCCGTCGCCTCCGACGAAGACCTCGACCACGTCAGCGATCTCGCGGGCCTTGGCCAGCATCTCGAGGGTGATGGGGGCAACACCGTTCTCGGTGGCCTCGGCGTGGACCCAAACCTTGGAAAGAGCCATGTTTACTTATTCCCTTCTTCTGGTAGGGGTCTCAGAGGACCTTGAGGCCGTCGAGGAACCCGACGATCTTCTCGGCAGCGGTTCCGTCGTCTTCGAACACCTCACCGGCCTCACGGGCGGGGGCGGCGGCGACGTCGATGATCTCCTGGCCAGCGCCGGACCAGCCGACGATGGCGCCGTCGATGCCGAGGTCGGCGACCTTCACGGTCTCGACCGGCTTCGACTTGGCGGCCATGATCCCCTTGAACGAGGGGTAGCGGGGCTCGACCACGCCGGCGGTCACCGACACGACGGCGGGAAGCGGCGACTCGCACTCGTCGTAGCCGGCTTCGGTCTGGCGCTGCACCTTGACGGTGCCGTCGGCGATCTCCACCGACTTGGCGAAGGTGATCGACGGGAGGTCGAGCACGGCGGCGATCTGCTCCGGCACGGTGCCGGTGTAGCCGTCGGACGACTCGGTGGCGGCGAGGATCAGGTCGGCGCCCTCCACCTTCTTGATGGCGGCGGCCAGCACCTTGGCGGTGTCGAGCGCACCGGCACCCTTGAGGGCGTCGTCGGACACGAGGACGGCCTTGGCGGCACCCATGGCGAGCGCGGTGCGCAGACCGGAGACCTCGTCGTTCGGGGCCATCGAGACGAGGGTGACCTCGCCCGAACCAGCCTTGTCGACGAGCTGAAGGGCCATCTCGACGCCGTACGAGTCGGACTCGTCGAGGATCAGCTTGCCATCACGCTTAAGGGTGTGATCCGCGTCGAGCGCGCCGGGATCGGCGGGGTCGGGGATCTGCTTCACACAGACGACGATGTTCATGGGTCGTGAGTCTGTTCACTCAGCCCGCTCGGTACAAGTTCAGCCCCGACCGCCCCTATCGATCAGCGATCGACCAGGTGGAGACCTTCGCCCGCCCGCGTCACCACATCTTCGCGGTGCATGTAGTTGTCGCCGCCGGTGTGCGGAACGTCGCTGTACCGGACCTTCCGCTCGGCGGGGACGTCCATGTGCAGGGCCGAGTCCACCAACGAGACGTCGTCGGCCTCGGACCCGATGACCGTCCACTCGGTGCCCTCGACCCCCTGCGGGTTTCCGTCCTGGTTCACCCAGTTGATGTCCGACGCGCCGGGCTTCATGGTGGCGCACTGACCCCACAGGCAGAATGCGGCGACGCTCGCTCCGTCGTGCGGAGCACCGAGGGTGACCGCATCCTCCACGTCGATGGGAGCCGCGAAGCCGCTCGCCCCGATCGACGAGCCGTACACCGCGCCGCGGGCGATCAGACCACCCATCGAGTAGCCGACCACGTCGACCGTGACGCCCTGGCTGGTGTAGGTGTCCCACACGTAGTGGGACAACGCCTTGGCGATCTCCTTCCAGGACGAGCTGTTCTCGAAGGAGCCCCAGTCGCGCAGGGTCATGTCACAGCCGGTGTCACCCGTGTAGAAGCCGACCTTCACCGCCTGTCCGGTGAAGTCCTGGTCGCCGAGCGCGCCGATCATCGAATCGAACGCTCCCGCGCAGTTCGTGCCGCCGGTGGCCGACCACCCGTGGACGTACAGCACCACCTTGTCCTTGGTCTCACGGCAGCCGGTGACGCCGATCACGATCAGCGCCACCACAACGGCGAGAGCCATCGTCCTCTTGACCATCGTGCTTCCCCCTGGTTCCCCTGGTGCCCTACGGATCGCAGGCTAGCCGCGTGCTGTCACTAGGGGTGCTGACGCGAGCACCCGACGTGAGCCCCGATGTGACCCCCGACGTCGCGGTGGGCGTGCGCTGAGCGCCTTCGGTCAAATACCGTCCGGGACGCGTGAAGGTCCTGTTGCTGGTGAACCCGTTCTCCTCGTCGGTCACGGCGCGAACGCGGGTGGTCATCCGCAAGGCGCTGGCCGGCGACCACGAGGTCGAGATGGCCGAGACCGCCCGACGAGACCACGCCACGCGCCTGGCGCGCAGCGCCGCCGCAGCGGGCACCGACGTGGTGGTGGTGCTCGGCGGAGACGGCACCGTGAACGAAGCCGCCAACGGACTCGCCGGATCGGCCACGGCCCTCGCGGTCCTGCCGGGCGGCTCCACCAACGTGTTCGCCCGGACCATCGGCCTGCCGAACGACCCGATCGAATCGACCGCCGTGGTGCTGGAGGCGCTCGAGGCGGGCTCGATCCGGAGGGTCGGGCTCGGGGTGGCCAACGGTCGCTACTTCTGCTTCCACGTCGGGATCGGCTTCGACGCCGCGCTGGTCGAGCAGGTCGAGAAGCGAGCCAGCCTCAAGCGGTGGGCCGGCCACGCCCTGTTCATGTACGCCGGGATCGACACGCTCCTGCGCCACTACGACCGCAAGCACCCGCACTTCACGGTGGCCTACCCCGACGGCGACCGGGTGGACGACGGCTTCTTCGCCGTCTGCTGCAACACCAACCCCTACACGTTCATCGGGAACAGCCCGTTCGACATCGCCCCCGACGCCAACCTCGAGAACGGTCTCACGATGGTGACGGTGAGATCGCTCCGCCTGGACCGCGCCGGCCGCATCGTGGCCAAGGCGCTCAGGGGCAAGGGCGCCCTCCAGCGCGACCCGTCGATCCACTACCGCCCCGACGTCGACGCGCTGGTGGTCGAGGGGATCGACGGCGAGCCCTTCCCCTACCAGCTCGACGGCGACCACCTCGGTTCGATCCGCCGCATCGACCTTCGCCACCGACCAGAGGTGATGGACCTGGTGGTGCCGGTCGGGACCTGAGCCGGTCGGGACTCGAGCGAACAGCTAGGCCTCAGGGGATCAGGCGAAGGCGTCGACCACCCCGCGGGCCACGTCGGGTACGTCGGTGCACAGCCCGTCGACGCCCCGCTCCACCAGCTCCTTCATGTGGTCGGGGTCGTTGACCGTCCAGACGTTGACCTCCAGACCAGCGGCGTGGGCGGCGTCGATCATCTCGGCGTCGGCCAACGGGTACCACGGGTGCATGGTGGTGTGGCCCGCAGCTGCCAGATCCTCGGCCCACTCGCTCCAGCTCCCCGCCGGTGAGTAGCCGAGCATGGCCGTGCGAATGCTCGGGTCCAGCTGACGTACGACGTCGATGGTGGGCCGGTGGAAGCAGGAGATCAACACGTCGCCGTGCGCCCCGCGCTGGCGCACCAGCTCCACCACTGCGCGCGCCACCGACTCGGACGGGTCGAAGTCGGCGTCGTCGGGGAAGTTCTTCACCTCGATGTTGACCGACATCCCGGCGCAGGCGTCGAGCGCCTCGTGCAGCTCGCACACGTGGTCGGGCAGCTCGTTCCGCCTGAGCTCGCAGATGGTGCGTCCGTCGGCCAGCTCGGCATCGTGGTGCACCACGATGCGATCGTCGGCGGTGCGCCTGGCATCCAGCTCCACCCAGTCGGCGCCCAGCTCCCGCGCCAGCAGGAAGGCCTCGATGGTGTTCTCGGGCGCAGCCGCCGACGCACCCCTGTGAGCTATGACCTTGACCATCGCGTCACAGTACGATGCCCCGACAGCAGCGGGGAGAAGGCCGCGAGGCGGCCGAGGTGACCGAAGATGAAGACCTGTGCATGCGGCGGGATGCTCATGGACGGCTGGACGAGCTGCCGGTTCTGCGGACGACCGGTGGGCGCGGCGGGCCAGGGCGCTCCCCCGCCACCACCGTCGTTCCCGCCCCAGGGTTCGCCCGGCCAGGTCCCGGGCGCGCCGCCGCCACCCGGCGGCGAGAAGCGCTCCATCCCCACCTGGGCCGTGGCCCTGGGCGTGGTGGTGGTGCTCGGCCTCCTCGCTTCGTTCATGTTCGGCGGGAACGACGACGACGGCACGGCCTCCGGCGACCTGGCGGCGGGCGACACCTCCACATCAGCCCCGTCCACCACCCTCGACCCCGAAGGACAACTCCGCAGCGACATCGATTCCTTCTGCGAGGGGCACAGAACCGGGGTGCCCGCGGCGCTCCCCTACGACCGGGCACCCGGCCGGGACCCGCAACCCGAACTGGGGCGACATCAAAGCCCTGGTCGAGCCCTTCGTCACGCCGTGAGCTGGGAGCGCC
>JAAZBK010000362.1 GCA_012513855.1 Acidimicrobiales bacterium | reverse complement strand
GGTCGGCGCGGAGCCGGGCCTGGAGGTCGGCGTCTTCGGCGATGAGCATCACCGCGGTGCTGAGGAGGCGGACCGTGGTCTCGCCGCCGGCGGCGAAGAGGTTGGAGGCCACGCGCACGGCGTCGATTACCTCCGGCGTGGAGCCATCGGGGAAGGTGGCCTCGGCCACGCCGGTGAGGACGTCGCCCGTGGGGTTGGCCCGGCGATCGGCGATGTAGCCGCCGAACTTCTCGTAGAGGTATTCGAGCGGCGAGTGGCCGAGCGACTCGCCCTTGGTGCTGCCCACCGCCTCCTTCATGCCGAGCATGTGCTCGCGAAACTCGGCGTGGTCCTCTTCGGGCACGCCCAGCAGGTCTGCCACCACCAGCAGCGCCACCGGGCCGGCGAACTTGGAGATGATCTCGGTGCGACCGTCGGCGGAGAGGGCCTCGTCCAGCTGCTCGTCGACGATGCGGGAGATGAACTCCTCGTTCTCCTTGAGGCGCTTGGGCGTGATCATCCGCGACAGCAGGTGGCGGTGGGCCGTGTGCGTGGGCGGATCCATGGTGGGGAGCTGATCGCTGAACGGCAGCGAGTCGCGGTGCTCGGCGATGAGGTCCGTGATGTCGTCGAGGCCGTCGGTGGGAACCGGGAAGCCGGGGAACGGACCCGTGACCGCGGTGCACGACGAGAAGTTCTCGGTGTCGTTGTATATGGCCACCACCTCGTCGTAGCCGGTGACCATCACGACGTCGTGGTGGGGCTCTCGCCGCAGCGGACACTCGGCCCGCAGGGCGTGCATGTGGGCGTAGGGATCGACGAGAAGCTCGCTGTCGGTGAAGAAATCCCGTTCGTCGATGTCTGCCATCCGGCACCCCTAGGTCGTCTGCCCCTTGACCGGAAACGTTAGTACGCGAAGATGAGAACCGCGTTCCGGCTTGTCCCACCAAGTGGGAGCCCGGGAGCGTATCGTGTGCTGAGCACCCGCTCAACACACCGCCATGGCAACCAGCCACGGCAACAGCGAAGGCAACCAGGGGCACATCCATGAGCACCACGTCCAGCGCCGGCACCGGCACGTCCGCACCGGCTACCGATGAGCTCCACTACGACCCCTACACGGTGGAGAAGGGCGATCCCAACGCCACCTACGAGCGCATGCGGGAGGAGGCGCCCCTCTACCGGAACGAGGAGCGGAACTTCTGGGCGCTGACCCGCTTCGCCGACGTCGAGGCCGCCTTCAAGGACCACAAGACCTTCAGCTCGGCCAGGGGGAACATCCTGGAGGTGATCCAGGCCGATCCCGACATCCCCGACGCCATGTTCATCAACGAGGATCCGCCCGAGCACACCATCCACCGCGGCCTGGTGGGCCGCGCGTTCACCCCGCGCCGCATGCGGGAGATCGAGGACAAGATCCGGGCGTTCTGCGTAGCGGCCCTCGAGCCGTTCGAGGGCGCCGACCGGTTCGACTTCGTGCACGACCTCGGCAACGAACTGCCCATGAAGGCCATCGGCATGCTCCTCGGGATCCCCGATTCGGAGCAGCCCGGGGCGCGCGACCGCACCGACAAGCGGCTCCACTCCAGCCCCGGCAACCCCATGGCGGTCAGCAAGAAGCGCTACTTCTCCGGCGACGAGTTCGCCGAGTTCGTGGAGTGGCGGGCCAGCAACCCGTCCGACGACCTCGTGACCGAACTGCTCAACGTCGAGTTCACCGACACCGACGGCGTGACCCGCAAGCTCACCCGCGACGAGATCCTCATCTTCGTGGCGGTGCTGGCCGGTGCCGGCTTCGAGACCACGGGTCGCCTCATCGGCTGGCTGGGCCGGGTGCTGGGCGACCGTCCCGATCTCCGTCACGAGGTGGCCGCCGACCGTTCGCTCCTGCCGGCACTGGTCGACGAGACGCTGCGCTTCGAGCCCACCGGCGCCAGCATCGCCCGCTACGTCACCACCGACGTCGAACTGCACGGCCAGACCGTGCCCGCCGGCAGCGCCATGCTGCTGGTGGTGGCGGCCGCCAACCGTGACCCGCGACGCTTCGAACGGCCCGACGAGCTCGACATCCACCGGACCGATCAGCACATCACCTTCGGTCACGGCATCCACTTCTGCCTGGGTGCCTCGCTCGCCCGCCTGGAGGGTCGCATCGCCATCGACGAGATCCTCAACCGCTTCCCGGACTGGGAGGTCGACGACGACTCGGCCGAGCGCGTGTACACCTCCACCATGCGAGGGTGGAAGACGCTGCCGGTGAACATCGTCCGGTAGCCGAGGGTGGGTCGAGGGGACCCGCCCACCGGAACGGTCGTCGCGGTCCGAGCGGCCGGGAACGGCCCGACGCGCTACTACGAACTGCTGAACCAGGAACTGCTGAACCGATCACCTGATCAACCGATCAACCGACCAACCACGAACAGGGGAACAACCGATGTCGATCCGAGTGGTGCAGTGGACCACCGGCAACGTGGCCGCCAACGCGGTGCGCGCCGTGCTGGCCCACCCAGACCTCGAGCTGGTGGGCGGCTACGCCTGGAGCGCCGACAAGGCGGGGCGTGACCTGGGTGAGCTGGTCGGGCTGGATCCGCTCGGGGTCACCGCCACCGCCGACGTCGACGAGATCATCGGCCTGCGCCCCGACGTCGTCCTCTACATGCCGCTGTTCTGGGACGTCGACCAGATGGTGAAGCTCCTCGAGGCGGGGATCAACGTGATCTCGACCGCCAACTTCATCACCGGTCGGTCCTACGGCGACGCCGACATGAAGCGCCTCCACGACGCGGCCGAGGAGGGCGGGGTGTCGCTCTACGGCACCGGCATCAGCCCCGGCCTCGCCAACGCCCTCGCGCTCACGGTGGCGGGCGGCGTCCGCGACCTGGAGCGCATCTCGATCTGGGAGGAGGCCGACGTGAGCGTGTACGAGTCCGAGGAGACCTGGAACGCGCTGGGCTTCGCCCAACCACCCGACACGCCCGGCCTGGCCGAGGGGGCCAAGGCCCGCCAGCTCGTGTTCCAGGACGCGGTCGAGATGATGGCCGCGGCCCTGGGCGTCGATTTGGACGACGTCTCCCACCGGCTCGACCTCGGGCTCGCAACCGAAGACGTCGACCTCGGCTGGATGAAGATCCCGAAGGGAACCGTGTGCGGCCAGAAGGGCGTGTGGACCGGCACCTACAACGGCCGGGCGCTCATCGAGATCGGCCTCACCTGGTGGTTGAGCGACAAGATCGAGGACGGGTTCGCGTCCGACGCGCACGGTCACGTGATCGAGGTGGTGGGTACGCCGAGCTTCCGAGTGGTGTCGGAGATCCTGCGCCCCGCCATGGTCGACCGGGTGACGTCCACGGCTGAGACCGCCCACGCCGCGGTGAACGCGGTGCCGGCGGTGGTGGCCGCGGGACCGGGTCTGGTCACCGTCGCCGACCTGCCGCTGATCACCGCCGGGTCGGTGGCCCGGTGAGCGCTGGCGGGCCGGGTCAGAGCGACCGCGATCCGGCCGACCGCGATCCGGCCGAGGTGGCGGCCGAGCGCGCCGCCGGTCAGCCCACCGACGTCTGGGAGGTTCTGTCGTCGGCCCGAGCCATCCGCCGGTTCTCCGACGAACCCGTGTCCGACGAGGTGATCCAGCGCTGCCTGCAGGCCGCCACCTGGGCCCCGTCGGGCGGCAACTTCCAGGCGTGGCGGTTCGTGATCCTGCGCTCGCCCGAGGTGCGGGCGGTGGTGGGGAAGGCCGCGGCCATGGCGCTCGACGTGATCGAGGGCGTCTACAAGATGCGCCGGCCCGAACCCCACGAGAACGACCGCAAGGCCCGATCCGACCGGGCCACCTACGAGTTCCACGACCGTGGCGGCGAGTTCACCTCGGTCCTGTTCGCCACCGAGAACTTCCCCAGCGCGTCAGACCTGTTGCTCGGCGGGTCGATCTTCCCCGCCATGCAGAACTTCCTCCTGGCGGCCCGGGCCCAGGGGCTCGGCGCCTGCCCCACCAGTTGGGCGTCGTACGGGGGTGAGCCGCTGCTGCGGGAGGCCGTGGGCATGCCCGACAACTGGCTGCTCGCCGGCCACGTGGTGGTGGGCTGGCCGCGGGGCCGTCACGGACCGGTCCGCCGACGCCCGCTGAGCGAGGTGGTCTACACCGACCGCTGGGGCGACGACGTCCCCACCTACAAGTTCAAGAAGGAACAAGCCAGCCCCGGCGACTGAGTTCCACTCGTTCTGGTAACCGATCGTTCTGGTAACCGGATGTGGCGCTGCAGCGCGCTCTTGGTGACCAGAAGCCGTGGGCGCCTCGTCCCACTCGTTCTGGTAACCGGATGTGGTGCTGGGGCGCGCTTTTCGTGACCAGAACGAGTCGGAGTCGGGTGTTCCCGGAGACTGACTCAGGCCTCGGGCGGGATGTCGTAGAACTGCTGGGACCACTTGCGGAGGGTGGAGTAGCCCTTGGCGTCGACCTTGGAGTAGGCGGGCTTCTCGATCCACTTCTGGTAGCGCCAGATGCTGAGGTCGTCGTCGACGGTGGTCAGGAACTCACGCTCCACCCGAGCCAGGATCTCGTCGGAGACGACGTCGATCCCCGGTTCCCGGGGCCACCAGATCGTGTAGAACATGTCCGACCTGCCGTGCTCGGTGGGCGTGGTCGAGAACACCACCCGGTGGCGCTGCACCCCCTCGAAGGCACTGATGGCACCACCCAGGCCGAAGAGCTTGGAGTGGATCTTTAGCCGCATTGCGTCGGGCGCGTCGCTCGAGGTGTCGGGCCAGCCGGCGATGAAGTACCAGAGGTGCTCGTCGTAGGACCAGTGCAGGACCTCGGGCGTGACCGTGGCGCGGTGGACGAACTCGAAGTGGGCGCTGTCGGCCGAGTTCTCCAACACGATCTGCGGGTGGACCGGCTCGGCTTCGTCCTTGCGGGTGAACGCCGGGAACGGCGAGTAGTAGGCCTCCGGCGGCATGGTGATGTCGGGGTAGCAGCCGAAGATGTCGAGCATCTCCCATGCGGGTGGGTCGCCGTGAGGGTGGTGCCACATGAACACCAGGCCGTGCTGCTCCATCACCGGCCAGACCCGCAGCGACTTCGACCGGTTGGGCTTGTCCTGGCCCGGGATGGCGGCGTTCTGGCCGTCGGCGTTCCACTGCCAGCCGTGGAAGGGGCACTGGACGCAGTCGTCGACGACCTTCCCACCGTGGCCGATGTGGGCGCCGAGATGTGCGCAGTGCGCTTCGAGCACGTGCAGTTCACCACCCTCGCCGCGGTACGCCACCAGGTCCTCGCCGAAGTAGCGAAGGGGCTTGACCGACCCGTCGGGGAACTCGTGGGACCAGCCGATCTGGTACCAACCGGTCGGCTTCCACGTGAAGGGGACGTCCACTGGATCCTCCTGGTTCTCGGGCGCCGGGCCCGGCGCAATGGGCTCGAAAAGATCTAGATGTATTGCCTGGAGTGGCAGCATACATCTAGAGGTTTTGGTCGTCTCTTCGAGTGGGCCGTGGGCCTGGCGTGAGGTTCAGGCGGCGTACGGGGCGAGGGCCTTGCGGGCGTCGTCGGGGATCTCGATGGGCTTGGCCGTGGTGGCGTCGATCCAGACGTGGATGATCTCGCCCTCGACGCACGTCTGATCGCCGACGCTGGTCACCCAGTGCGTGGTCATCGAGGTCCGACCGAAGCGCTCGATGGCGAGGGCCAGCGTGACCTCCGCGTCGAAGGGCACCGAGGCCCGAAAGGCGGCATGGACGTCGGCCACCACCATGTCGAAGCCGAGCTTGCCCATCTCGTCGTAGGACCCGAACGCCTCGCGCCACAGCTCGGTGAGGGCCACGTCGACGTAGGCGATGTGGTTGGCGTTGAACACGATGCCCTGGGGGTCGCACTCGTGGTACCGGGCGCGGAGCCGGTGGAGGAAGGCAGCCATCGCCAGAGCCTAGGGACGGTGGGGACCCGCTCCCGGGTGGGCTCGGCTGCCTACATGTACCAGCCGCCGTTGACGTTGATCTGCTGGCCGGTGATGAAACCGGCCGCGTCCGACGCCAGGAACGCGGCGGCGGCTCCGATGTCATCGGGGGTGCCGAGCCGCCGGACCGGTGTCATGCCGGCGACGGCGTCGAGGTGAGCGCCCATCTCCGGGCTGTCGCGAGACATGGGGGTGTCGATGATCGACGGCGGGATCGTGTTGGCGGTGATGCCCAACGGTGCGTATTCGTAGGAGAGTGCCTTGGTCAGGGCGATCACCCCGCCCTTCGACGCGATGTAGTGCGCCCGGTTGCCCGCTCCCTGCTGGGCCGAGCTGGACGAGATGGTGATGATCCGGCCCCATCCGCCGGCGACCAGGTCGGGTACGGCCGACTGGACGGCGTTGAAGGTGCCGGTGAGGTTGACCCGCAGCGTGCGCTCCCAGTCGTCGGCGGAGATCTCCGCGAACGGCTTGTTGCCGTCGATGCCGGCGCTGGTCACGATGATCGAGATGGGGCCCAGCTCGCTTCGGACCCGATCCATGGCGGCGTCGACCGCGGTTCGGTCGCTCACGTCGACCTGGGCCGTGAGGACGTCGAGGTCGGCGGCCGCAGCTGCGAGTGCGTCGTCCTGCAGGTCGAGAGCGGCCACCTGATGGCCGGCGGCGCGGAGGTGGCGGACCACCCCCAGCCCTATGCCGGAGGCACCCCCGGTGACCACGGCGACCCGACCTGGAGCCTCCTGGCTCACGAAGCCGGGTCCTTGGGCACGAAGTCGATCACCAGACGGGTGAGTCCGCGCAGGATGTAGGTGGGCTCGTAGTCGTGGCGGAAGTCGGGGCCGGTGCCGTGGGCCTCTTCGTTGAGCTTGAGCGACTCGATCCGGTCCAGCAGAGCGTTCATGACGATCTTGGCTTCGACCCGGGCGAGGGGGGCGCCCGGGCAGGCATGGACCCCGCGGCCGAACGCCAGGTGCTCGCGGGCGTTGGCCCGGGTGGGGTCGAACTCGTCGGGGTTGGGGAAGTGGCGGGGGTCTCTGTTCGCGGCGCCCGGGCACACGGCCAGGGTGGTGCCGGCCGGCATCTCGACCCCACCGATCTCGGTGGTGTGGCGGACGAGCCGGGAGGTGCTCTTCACCGGACTCTCCATCCGCAGCACCTCCTCGAGGAACCCCGGGATCCGGCTGCGGTCCTCCCGGAGCCACTCCCACCAGTGGGGTTCCTCGGCCACGTACTTCAGCGATCCGGAGACGAGCTTGGCGGTGGTCTCCTGGCCGGCCGCGAACAGGAACGAGGCGGTGCGGACCACGTCGGCGATCTCGGGCAGCGACCCGTCGGGGTAGGTGGCCTGCGCGATCTGGGTGAGGACGTCGTCGCGGGGGTTCGCCCGGCGGTCCTCCAGGTATCCGGCGAACGTCTCGGCCAGGAAGGCCAGCGGGTCTCCGAAGGTGGCCGCGCCCTCCTCGTCGCCCACCTCGGGGAGGCCGGCGAACAGGCGGGCGAGTCGCTTGTGGTCGGCTTCTGGGAGGCCCAGGAGGTCGGCGATCACCAGCAGGGCGATCGGCTTGCCCAGGTCGGCCAGCACCTCGAAGGTGCCGTTGCCGATGAACTCGTCGATCTGGCGGTGGGCCAGACCCTGCATGAACTCCTCGTTCTCGGCCATGCGCTTGGGGGTGAACAGCCGCATGGTCAGGCCGCGCTGTTGGGTGTGCTCCGGCGGGTCCAGCGTGACCAGGTACTCGAACATCGGGAACACGTGACGATGCTCGATGATCAGGTCGGTGATGTCGTCGCCCTCGGGCTCGACGGGGAGACCGGGGAACGGACCGGTCACGGCGTTGGCCGACGAGAAGGTCTCCGTCTGGCGGTAGATCTCGGCCGACTCCTCGTAGCCCGTCACCGCGATCACGTCGTGGTGGGGCCAGTGGGCCACCGGGCACTTGTTGCGCCAGTGCTCGAAGTAGGGGTACGGATCCTCGACCAGCGACGGGTCGGTGTAGAAGTCGATCGTGTCGAAGTCGGGTGCCTGGGCACCCGCCGGCTCGGTGGCGGTCATCTTTCCCCTGTTTCGCTCGTGCTGTGCAGTCGCTCAGTTTTCACGGGTCGAGGGGAAGAGTCAAACCGTCCGCTGGGCTCCGAGCCTGTCCATGAGCTCGGCCGAGCGTTCGACGTCGAACTCGCCGCCGTTCGCCCGCAGCGAGCCGAGGAGGTCGATCAACTGACCACGGTCGGCGTCGCCGAGGGCCAGCGGCCGATAGACCTCGTCGTTCAGGTCGACGGTGGTGTCGTGGGCCACCTCGCGGCCGAGGTCGGTGAGCTCGGCGAGGGTGGTGCGGGCGTCGGTGGGATGCGCCACCCGCCTGACCATGTCGTCTGATTCGAGCCGGTCGATGATGTTGGTGACGGTGGCCGGCGGGACCCTCAGCACCGTGCTGATCCAGCTCAACGCCCGTGCTGTCTCGGGCTCGGCTGCCAACCAGGCGAGCACCTGGTAGCGGGTGAAGGTGAGGTCGTGGCGCTTCATCACCGCGTCGACCTGCTGCATGAGCATCTGGTGGGCGCGCAGGACCGCCGTGAACACGGCGTTGCCCGATGCCGCATCGTCGTCCCAACGCTCGACCCATACGCGCCGCGACGCCTCGACGACGTCGAACGGTGCGGGCCGGAGGCCGTCAGCCATCGGTGGCCGCCTGGGTCGGCCGCGTCGACATCACCTCTCGCATGCGGTGGACCGGGATCCCGACCGACGTTCCTCCGTCGACCGGTAGCACCATTCCCGTGACCTGAGCGGCACGGTCGCTGGCCAGGTAGAGGACGGCCTGGGCGGCGTCGTCGGGCGTGCCGTGCCGGGCGAGGGGCTGGGTCATCTCGATGGTGCGGCTCATGTCGAACTGGGCGTTGATGGCCGTCTGGATGTTGGCGGGCGCCACCGCGTTCACCCGGATGTCGTGCTCGGCCAGCTCCAGGGCGAGGCACCGGGTGAAGTGGATCACCCCGGCCTTGGCCACCCGGTACGCCATGACGCCGGCGCCCGGGGTGATGCCGGCGAGCGACGCGGTGTTGACGATGACGCCGCCGCGACCCTGCCCGATCATCTGGCGGGCGGCGGCCTGGCTCCCGATCATGAAGCCCAGCAGGTCGACGCCGATCACCTGGTCGAAGTCGGCGAGCGTGTCGGACATGAACCGCCGGGGCACTCCGGGGATCCCGGCGTTGTTGTACATGACGTCCAACCCGCCGAATCGGCCGACGGCGAAGTCGACGAGGCCCTCGATGGAGGAGCGATCGCCCATGTCGGTCCGGTGGAACGCCGCGCCTTCTCCCAGATCAGCCGCCAAGGCGGTGCCTGCCGCCTCGTCGAGGTCGGCGATCACCACCCTCGCACCCTCCGCCACGAACAGCTCCACCGTGGCGCGACCGATGCCGTTGGCGCCGCCCGTGACGATGGCGACCTTGCCGGCGAGGTCGCCCTGAGCCTGATCTGGCTGGCCTGGATCCGGCCGGCTCACGAGCCCGACCCCGCAGGGATCAGCTCCAGGTGGAGCTCGGCCAAGCCCCGAAGCATGTAGGTGGGCACGAACCGGTACTTGCGCTCTCCGGCGGGCCCGTGGTGCTCCTCGGAGATGGCGATGTTGGCGGTGCGATCGAGCATGGTCTCCACGGTGATCCGGCCCTCGGCCCGGGCCAGAGCGGCGCCGATGCAGAAGTGGATGCCGTGGCCGAAGGCCAGGTGCTCCCGGGCGTCGGTCCGTTCGGGCTGGAACTGGTGGGGGCACCCGAACTGGCTCTCGTCGCGGTTGGCGGCTCCGTTGAGGACCATCACCACCGACCCGCCGGGGATGGTGACCCCTCCGACCTCTGTGGTGCGCCGGGCCAGGCGGAAGTCGCCCTTGATCGGGCTCTCGTAGCGGAGGCACTCCTCGATGAAGCCGGGGATGCGGCTGCGGTCGTCTCGCAGCCACTGCTGGAGGTCCTGGTCCTCGCCGATCTTCTGCATCGAGTAGGCAAGCAGGCGGACCGTGGTCTCCTGGCCGGCGGCGAAGAGGTTGGACGCGAGGAGCATCACGTCGTGCACGGTGGGCGTCGAGCCGTCGGGGAACGACGCCAGGGCGATCCGGGAGAGGACGTCGTCTCGTGGGTTGGCCCGACGGTCCTCGATGTACTCCCGGAACGTGTCGTAGAGGAACTCGAGCGGGGAGTGCTCGACGCCGGCCTTGCCGCTGGTGGACGGAGCGTCGAGCTGCGCTCGGAACCGACCGCGGTCCTCGGCGGGAACGCCGAGCAGGTCGGCGATCACCAGCATGGCGGTGGGTGCGCCGAAGTCGTTCACGAACTCGCAGCGGGCGGGCGCGGTGGAACCAGGGGTGAGGCCGACAGGCGGGAGGAACGTGTCGATCTGGCCGTGGGCGATGGTCCACATCGCCTCCTCGTTCTCCTGCAGCCGTCGCGGCGTGAACAGTCGCTGCAGCAGGCCACGGTGCTGGGTGTGGCGGGGCGGATCGAACGACGGCAGCTGGTCGGTGAAGGGCAGCTCGTCTCGGTGGGCGTCGATCAGGTCGCTGACGTCGTCGCCCTCCAGAGGGACCGGGAACCCCGGGAACGGACCGGTCACCGAGTTGCACGACGAGAACGTCTCGGGGTCGCGGTAGACCGCCTGGGCCTCGTCGTAGCCGGTCACCATGAACACGCCGTGGTGCTGCTCCTGGTAGACCGCGCCCGCATCGCGCAGCGCGTCCCAGTGTGCGTACGGGTCGCGGATCAGCCGGCCCGACTTGAAGTAGTCGGTGGCGGCCAGATCGGTGGTGGGGTCGGCAGACGTGTGGTTAGCAGTCGTGGGATCAGCAGGCTTGGGTTCGGCTGTCTCGGTCACTGGGGCTCCGGTTGCTCTGGTTCTGCGGTGGCGGTCTCGGTGGCGGACTCGGTGGTGGTCGCTGCTGCGTGTCGGACGGCGCGGTAGCCGAACACCATGGTGTTGGCGATGCTCGCTCCCGCGCCCAGGTAGTGGCGGCCCATGACCGTGGCGGTGATGTTGCCCGCCGCGTAGAGGCCCGGGATGGGATGCTGGCCGGGGCCGATCACCCGGGCGTCGGCGTCGGTGAGCAGGCCGCCGCAGGTGCCGATGTCGGACGGCACCACCTCCACGGCGTAGAAGGGGGCTCTCTGCACCGGTCCCAGCGACGGGTTGGGCTTGTGTCCGGGGTCGCCCATGGCCCGGTTGTAGGCGGAGGCGCCGCGGCCGTGGTCGGGATCGATGCCCCGTTCGGCCCCTTCGTTGAACCGGGCCACCTCGGCCTCCAGCCCGGCGGGGTCGATCCCGCACTCGGCGGCGAGCTCGGCGATGGTGCCGGCCCGCTTGAGGATCCCGCTATCCAGCAGTCCCTCGGGGAACTTGCCGGGCCGGCTCAGACCGTGGGAGTAGCGACGTCGGTAGCCGTCGTCGAACACCAGCCAGCACGGCACCGCCCGGGCGGTGCGGTCGCGCTCGTACATGGCCCGGCCGATCTCCATGTAGGAGTTGGCCTCGTTCACGAACCGGTGGCCCTCGGCGTCGACGAAGATGGCTCCCGGGCGGAACCGCGCGTCGACCAGCGTCGACTGCCCGAACTTGCCGCCCCGCGGGGTGGGCAGCCACCAGGCTTCGTCCATCAGGTCGGTCTGGGCACCGAGCGCCATGGCGGCCTGCAGCGCGTCGCCGGTGTCGCCGGGGTTGGCGATCGACCACTTTGGCTGCCGTCGGCGATCGGGGGCGTAGCGGGCCCTCATCTCCGGGTTGTGGGAGAAGCCGCCGGCCGAGAGCAGCACGCCCTTGCGGGCCTTCACCGTGATCTCCTGGCCGTTGCGGGTGGCCCGGACGCCCACCACGCGACCGCCGTCGACCACCAGGTCGGTCACCGGGCACTCGGTCCACACCGGCACGTTGCGAGCACGGGCGATCTCGAGCATCTGGCCGATGAGCGCGGCGCCGTTGGTGAGGAGCTTGCGGCGGGTGGCCTTGGCCCCGAAGGTGCGGAGGATGACGCGGGTGGCGGTGGCGAACGCCCTCGGGCTGCGGTTCCAGTGGGCGAGGGTGCGGACCTCGTTGGTCTTCACCGCGAGGCCGACGCCGGCGGCGAGGCCGGGCTGGAGCTTGGGGAACAGGTCGCCGAGCCGGCGGCCGTCCCACGGTTCGGGTTCGAGCGAGCGGCCCACGGCCAGCCCGCCGGGCATGTCGGAGTAGTAGTCGCTGTAGCCGTCGCAGCGCTCGAGGCTCACGCCGAGCCGTTGCAGGAACTGCACCATCTCCGGCCCGGAGGCCAGGAACGCTTTGCGCCGTTCGGTCGACGAGCACGGGCCGACGTCGCCGACCACGGCCTCGAAGTGCTTCAGGGCGGCTTCCTGGGAGTCGGCGATCCCGTCGGCTTCGAGGAACTGGTTGGCCGGAACCCAGACCACGCCGCCGGACATGGCCGTCGACCCGCCGATGAGGTCGCGCTTCTCCAGCACGATCGCGCTGAGCCCGGCGTCGGCCGCCGTCAGCGCCGCGACCATCCCGCCTCCGCCGGAGCCGACGATGACGAGGTCGACCTCCTGGGTGGGCTCGGGTGGCGTCTCTGATGTCGGGCCGTCGGTCATCTGGGGTGCACCTCGTCTGCCAGCTGGGGGAGGGTGGTCAGCAGCTCCTCGGTGTGCTCGCCCAGGAGGGGGGCGTGCCGGCCGTGGATGCGATCGGGGAGACCCGCGATCCGGAAGGGGAGCGTGCTGTAGCGGGCCGGACCGGCCACCGGGTGGTCGAGCTCCTCGAAGAAGCCCCGGCTCTGCATCGGGGGCAGATCGGGTTGGTCGTGGGGGAACATCACCCGGGCGACCGGGACGCCGGCGGCCCAGAGGGCCTCCACCACCTCGTCGGCGGTGAGGAAGCCGCACCAGGCCTGGAGGTGGCGGTCGATCTCGTCGTGCGCAGCCACCCGGCCGGCGTGGGTCGCCAGGGCGGGATCCGAAGCCCATGCCGGGTCGCCCAGAGCTCGGCGGAGCGACGTCCACTGCTCGTCGGTGGCCACGGCCACGGCCACCCGGTTGAGGTCGCGCCCGTACTGGTCGAGGTCGGCGCACTCGTAGAGGTTCTGGGGAGCGGCCGCGGGCCCACGGTTGCCCGCCCGCTCCAGCAGCACGCCGTAGGCGGAGTGCTCGATGACCTGCTCGGCGCTGATGCTGAGCGCGGCATCGATCATCGCGGCCTCCACCTGGCAGCCCGAGCCGGTGCCATCTCGGTGGGCCAGCGCGGCGAGCAGTCCGAAGGCGGCGTGGAGGCCGGCGTTGGAGTCGCCGATGCAGTAGGGCTCGACCGGGTTCTGATCGGGGTGGCCGGTGAGCCAGGTGAGGCCCGAAGCGTCTTCGATCACGAACGCGAACGCGGCGTTGTCGCGCCAAGGGCCGTCGAGACCGAAGCCGGGCATGCGCACGACGACCAGGTCTTCGCGCAGCCCCCGCATGGTGTCGTAGGTGAGGCCGATCTGGTCGAGGACCCGCGGCGTGAAGTTCTCGATCACGACGTCGCAGGTGGCGATGAACCCGCGAAGGCGCTCGAGGTCACCGGCGTCGGTGATGTCGAGGGTGAGGCTCTTCTTGCCGGTGTTGAGAGCGGCGAAGATCGGTCCTCGCTCTCCAGCGAGGTCGGCCTTCGGAGGCACCCCGATGGCGCGGGCGCCGTCGGGTCGGCGGTCTGATTCCAGGTGGACCACCTCGGCCCCGAGCATGGCGAGGAGGTGGCTGGCCGAAGGTCCGGCCCAGTAGGCGGTCATGTCGAGGACCCGTAGGCCGGCGAAGGGGAGAGCGCCGCCATCCCGCCGCGGCGGCGCGGGGACAGCCGCGGCGTCGGGTCCGGGCGTGACGCGCAGCGGCGATCGCGGCGCGGTGTGGTCACCGTGGTCGACGAACGCACCGCGCTCGCGCAGGTGCTCGACGACGGTGGCGTTCTCGCCGTTGACGATGGGTGCGTTGGGCAGTCGGAACGCCGACGCGACGTCGAGCACCTCGGCCACGGTGTGGCGAGCCACCCACTCATCGATGTCGTCGGTGAGCGCGCCTCGCTCGGTGAACAGCGAGACGTCCTCGGCCCACTCCGGGTGGCCGGTCATGGCGCAGAAGTCGAGCCACTGCTGACCGGTGCCCACGCCGAGGCCCACCAGGCCGTCGCTCGCTGCGGCCACGCCCGGCACCGTGAGCGCTCGCTTCTTGCGCATGGGCCGGCCGACGAAGTCGTGGAAGGTGACCGGGTAGTAGGTGAGGCACAGCGCCTGGACCTCGAGCATCGAGAGGTCGACGACGCCGCCCGAGCCGGTGCGACGTTGGGCCAGGAGGGCCACGGCCGCGTACGCGCCGGCCAGCCACTCGCCGACCTGGCCGGCCACGTGGACCGGGGGCCGATCCGGGGCACCGCGCCCGAGGCCGATCATCCCCCCGGACCAACCCTGCAGGGTGAACTCCGTGGCCGCCTTGTCGCTCCACGGCGTGTCGAGGCCGAACGGCGTGATCGACGCCACGGCCAGGTCCGGGTTGGCGGCAGCGATGGCGGCGGGGTCCAGGCGGCCGCCCGGTGACCAGATGCAGGCATCGGCGCCGTCCAGCAGGGCGAGCAGCTCGTCGTCGGTCGTGGTGGCGTCGGTGTCGGTCTGGCCCGCGGTGAGGTGGCGGTAGAGGGCGCCGTCCTCGCCATCGGGCACCGAACCGGATGCCGACCACCGTCGAAGCGGGTTGCCTCCCGATGGGTCGACGCGGGTGATGGTGGCACCGACATCGGTGAGCAGGCGCGAGCAGTACGCGCCGGCGATCCCCGTCGACAGGTCGACGACGCGCAGGTCGCTGAGCGGCCGGAACGTCACGTCTCGCGCCTCACGGCTGCTCGCGGCCGGACTTGCTGAGCCGCCACTCGGGCGGGAAGTTCCGGTCGTTGCCCTTCACGGCCTTGTTGAGACCGGAGTCCATGGTCTCCTTGTCGAGCTTGGTGACGGACCGGTCGGCGTCGGGACGCAGCGACCCGGTCATCGACTCCAGCCACCCGCTCATCAGGCTGCCCATGTGCTCGCCCTGCTGCTGCTTCATGATCTCGAAGAAGACCTTCTGCATGAAGATCGTGTCGGTGGGCAGGTTGTTGGCGCAGGCCATGGCGTACTTGGCGGTCTCGGCCTCCAGTTCGTCGCGGGGCACCACGCTGTTCACGAAGTTCAGGTCGGCCATCTCCGAAGCGGTGAAGGGGCGGCCGGTGAACACCATCTCCTGGAACTTCCGCAGTCCCATGGTGGTGGCCCACTGCCACATCCGCGGGGCGTAGCCCACGTATCGGAAGGCGGGGTGTCCGAAGAGGGCGTCGTCGGACGACACGATCAGGTCGGCATCGGCCGCCTGGTAGAAGTGCCAGCCGTAGCAGTAGCCCTTGACCTCCAGGATCGAGACCTTCTTGAAGTCCTGGAGGCTGCGGCACCCGGCCCGGGGGTCGGCGTACCACTGCACCAGCGAGGCGCCGTTGCGGTAGTTCTTGGCCGGGGGGAGCGTGACGTCGTCGTCCTCGTCCAGTCCGAACTCCTCGCGCAGGGCCTGGCCGTCGGCCCGCTTGGCCATCAGCTCGTCGAGGTCGGCCCCGGAGCCGAGGTCTTCGCCCTCGCCCCTGATGACCAGGACCTTGACGTCGTCGTCGAGGCTGGCCTTGAAGATCAGGTCGCCGTAGCGGCGGCGGGCGCCGATGGTGGGGGCGTTGAGGTGCTCGGGCCGGTTGAACGTGATCGTGGCGATCCGGTTCTCGCGGTCCTTCTCGTAGAGGATGATCTCCTCCGGCGGCGGCACCTCGGTGGGGTTCTCTCTGGTCACTGGTCGTCCTCCGGGCTCGGCTCGCTCAACAGTTCGGGGCCCCGCTCGGTGAGGTGCACGGGGTCGGTGGCCATGGCTGCGCCCACGCCCTCTTCCCACACGTAGGTGGTGAGGGCGAAGACGAGGCCGGGTTCGAAGATGTCGGCGTCCGCGGTCTCGGCCAGGTCGGCGGTGACGATCGGCAGGTCGAACCCGAGGCCGAGCCCGCGGGCCACCGGGGCCGGCGGGGGCTCCACGCCGGCCGCCGCGTATGCACCGAGCAGGTCGGCGGTCGGCCGTCCCGGCCGGCAGGCATCGAGCAACCGGCCCCGCAGATCCTCCAGGCGATCCAGCAGGGCCGGGCGACCGCCGCCGGCCACGTGGGTGCGGGCGAGCTCGCCCGTGTAGCCGCCGCGGATCACGCCGCCGGCCAGCACGACCACGTCGCCCTCGGCCACCGCCCGATCGCGGTCGCCGTGGTGCCACGGGTGGGTGGGCGAGGTGATCCAGGCGACGTCCTGGCTCGATGGGGTGGTGACCCCGGCGAGGGCCATCTCCTCCATGAACGCCGCGGTGAGCTGACGCTCGCTGACACCGGGGGCGAACCGCTTCTCGGCCACGGCCAGGCAGCGCTCGGCGACCCTGACCGATGTCCTGATCTCGGCTACCTCGGCCGCTGACTTCACCCGGCGGGCCCGACGCATGGTGCTCTCGCCGTCGACCACCGTCGCCGCCGGGAACGCCATGGGCAGGAGCTTGGAGAACATCGGCGTGAGCGAATCGGTGCCGACCCTCGTTGCCGTGGTCGCTCCGGCGACGCCCTGGAGCACCTCGACCATGTTCATCGGGTTGAAGGTGATGCCGTAGAGGTGCTCGTGGGGGATGTCGTCGGGAACGCCCTCGTCCCAGGTCGAGAGGAGGTGGACGTCGCCCGTCTCCCGCACCAGCACGCAGCCCGGGGTGAACGGGCGGGATCCCGCGGTCCACAGCCTGGGCACGCCGGCCACGTAGCGGGCGTTGCCCTCCCGGCCGAGGATCAAGATGTCGATCCCGTCGGCCTCCATCTCGGCGAGGGCACGGGCCCGTCGCTCCTGTCGCAGGGCGAGGTCGTCGGGCACCACCTCGACGGCGATCGTTCCCGCCATCAGATCACGCTCCTCATCGGGTTGGTCCTCGTCAGCACGGCCTGCATCAGAACGGGTCGTAGGGGTAGTCGGTCATGGGTTCCCAGCCGTCTTCGGTGATGACGATCACCTCTTCGGCCCGGTAGCCGGCGGCGCCGTCGTCCCACACCAGGGGCTCCAGCACCAGCACCATCCCGGCCTCGAGCGCGTGGCTGGAGTCGAACTGCTCGCCGAGGTCGCTGCCCACGTAGGGCATCTCGGCGGCGTCGATCCCGAGCCCGTGGCCCAGGTAGAAGTGGGTCATCCACGGCGTCTCGCCGCCCACCACGGCGCGCGCGGCTGCGAGGAGCTCCGACTGCGCGACCCCGGCCCGGGTGACGTCGAGGACGGCGTCGACGATGGCTTTCCAGGTGTCGAACTGCGCTCTCTGGCGGTCGCTCGGGTCCTGGCCGACGATCCAGGTGCGGCCGAAGTCGGAGTGGAAGCCCTTGTAGGTGAGGCTGGTGTCGACCCACAGCACGTCGCCGCGCTGGAGCTCCCGCTCGGTGGTGAGGAGCGGGCAGGCCAGGTCTCCGTGGGTGGTCCACGGCCCCTCGGCCATGGATGGGGGCATCACCTGCCAGATCGGATCGAGCGTGTTGGCGTCGGCTCCGGCGTCGAACACCGATGCCAGGAAGGTGGCGGTGAGGTCCATCTGGCGGACGCCCGGCGCGAGCTGGGCCTGAACGGCGGCGATGCCCACCTCGGTGATGCGCAACGCCTCGCGGAGGACCGACAGCTCGTCGGGGGTCTTGATGGCCTTGGCCTTGGTGACGGTCTTGCCGCCATCGCTCGGCGGGCGGCCGTCGGGGAAGAGGAGCTTGCTCTCGCGGGACATGGCGAAGGTCCACTCGTCGACGCCGATCTTCGCTCCCGGAGCGACGAGCGCCGCCAACTCGGACTCGAAGCGCCGGACGCCCTCGTCGAGGTCGAGGTACACCGGTCCGTGGACGTGATCGGCGGGCAGCCCGGTGTCGTCGGCGAGCGGCGTGAAGAGGTGCGGCCACTCGTCGTCAGCCAGAACCACGGCCACCGGTTGTTCGAAGTTCGCGCGTCCCGGATCTCCGAGGGGCCAGGTGGCGCCGGTGGCGTAGACCACGTTGGTGTTGCCGAGCAGGACGATGGCGTCGAGCCCGCTGGCGGCCATGTTGGCCCTCACGCGGGCCAGGCGGTCGGCGCGCATCCGGTCGAAGTCGGCGGTGGCGGGGATGCTGAGCGGAGCCACCCGCTCCATGAGACCGGCAGGCATCAGGCGACCGATCCGCCGGTCGGGTCCGACCCGAGACCGAGGTAGCCGCGGACGTTGTCGCCGAGGATGGCCCGAGCTGCGTCGGTCCCGACCTGCGCCACGACCGAAGCGAGCGACTCGGGCGTGTAGCCGTAGGTGCTCTCGTTGTGTGGGAAGTCGGAAGACCACATTGCCCGACCCACTCCGATGCGGTCGATCAGATCGAGGCCGAGAGGGTCGACCATGAACGACGCGGTCATGTGCTGGTCCCAGTAGTGCTGCACCGGGTGCTCGAGGTCGTGGTCGTTGAGGTGGTGGAACGAGGCGTTGATGTGCTCGGCGTCCTGGACGGCGGAGGGCACCCAGTTGATGCCGCCCTCGAACCAGCCGACCTTCAGGGTGGGGTGGCGATCGAGGATCCCGCCGAGGATGTACTTGGCGAACACCTCGCGGAACGGCGCCACCGACTGGAGCATGCCGACGCCGAGGGTGTTCACCTGGCTGGGAATGCCGGGGGTGGTCTCGCCGATGTGGTGGGAGACCGGCACGCCCGATTCCTCGATGGCGTCCCACACCCCCGCCATGGCCGTGCCGGCGTAGTCGATCGGCTTGCCGTCGTCGTCCTTGCCGGGGTTCAGCGGCATGAGGAAGGTCCGCAGACCCAGCGCCTTCAGCTCGGCCAGGGTCCTGGCCGCTCCCTCGGCGTCCCACCAGTTGACGAGTCCCACTCCCCAGATCCGGCCGTTCGATCGTTCCTGCACACCGGCGAGGTACTCGTTGTAGATCCGGAAGCACAGCTCACGGATGTTCTTGTCGGGCCAGTGGAGCAGCGCCAGGATCGCGTTGGGGAACGCCAGCTCCTGGCTGACGCCCTCCGAGTCGAGGGCGGCAAGGCGGGCGTCGATGTCGCCCGAGTGGGAGCCCGACACGGGGTCGTACTGGTTCAGCACCTCGATGAAGGCGGGCGGGAGGAAGGTCTTCCCGCCGCTGCCGAGGACCCAGCCGCCGTCGACGTGCATCACCCGGGGCGCCTGGTCCTTCAGGTCGGCCGGGAAGTTCTCGTACCAGATGTCGTCGGCGAGGCTGATGTGGTCGTCCGCCGAGAACACCTCGAACCCGGTCGGAAGACCGAGTTCCACGGGTGCGCCTGGTGTCCGGTCCTTGGGTGCGCCGAGTCCGCCGGCTGGATAAGTGAGCGTCACCTTGATCCCCTTGCTGATCGCTCGAACGGTCTCGTCCCTGATTACTACGAGTTCGTAGTATCGTCAACGGGCGGGTCACCTTCGGCGATCGCCCGTTCCACCAGGCGGACCGCCCAGCGCAGAGCGGCGATCGCTCCCTCGGTGTCGAGCCCCCAGTCGAGCGCGATCCGTTCGTAGGCGGCAGGCGCCCACAACACGTCGAGGACGGCGGAAGCGGCGCGCTGCTGGTCCTCGCTCCAGCCGGGCGCCGCCGCGGCGGTGGCTGCGGTTAGCGCTTGGCGCTGACGGACCGCGGCAGCCTGCAGCGTCGGGTCCAGTTCGACGGTGGCGACGGCCCGGAACGCGGAGACCTGCCGGAAGATCAGCTCGGCCAGGTCGGCCACCCCACCGATGCGCAGGGCCTCCAGATCGATCCCGGCCTGTTGCTGGATCTCCGAGATCACCGCGTCGCGGAGCCCGGCCTCGGACCCCAGGTGCCGGTAGACCGTGCGTTCGCTGACGCCGGCGCGCTCGGCCACCGCCGCGATGGTGAGGCCGCCCCAGTCGCGCACCGCCGATTCGCGGACCACCTCGCAACCCGCCTCGATGATCTGGCTGCGGGTGAGGGCGGCAGCCTCCCGCCTGCGGCTGTTGTCGTACCGACGCTGGCTCACCGGGCGGCGAGTGGTCAGCTTCCGACGATCATGGGCAGGGTCTCCCACCCGCGGACCGTCGAGGTGGGAGCGAGGTTGGCCCGGCCGAGGTCGACGTCCCACTCGGGGAACCGCTTCAGCATCTCCTCCAGCACGACCCTGCCCTCCATGCGGGCGAGGTTGGCCCCCAGGCAGAAGTGGATGCCGTAGCCGAAGGTCATCATCTGGGTGACGTCGCGGTGGATGTCGAAGCGGTCGGGCTCGGTGAACTTCCGCTCGTCACGGTTGCCGGCGCCGAGCAGCAGCAAGATGGCGTTGCCCGCGGGGATGGTGGTGCCGTCGATCTCGACGTCGCTGGCCACGTAGCGGCCGACGTGGGGGGCCGGTCCCTCGAAGCGGAGCAACTCCTCGATCGCGTTGGGGATCAGCTCCGGGTCCTCGACCAGCTCGCGCCGCTGATCGGGGTGGTCGGCCAGGACCTTCGCCGTCCAGCCGATCAGCCGGTTGGTGGTCTCGTTCCCGGCGCCGGCCACCACGGCCACGTAGGTGAGGATCTCGGCCCGGGTGAGGCGCCGCTTCTCACCGTTCTCGTCCTCGTACTCGGCGTTGAGGAGGTCGGTCATGAGGTCGTCGGAGGGGTTGTCGGCCCGCCAGTCGATGTAGTCGGCGAACATGTCGCCGCTGACGAAGTCCTCCCGGACCTCCATGGGCTTGCCCTCCTCGGTGCGGAGGTTGGCGTCGGTCTTGTCGCGGACCCGCTCCTGGTCCGCCTCCGGGATGCCGAGCAGCATGCTGATCGTCTTCATCGGGACCTGTGCTGCCACGTCGGCGATGACGTCGAACTCGCCGGCTCCCACGAGCGGGTCGAGGGTCTTCACCGTGAAGTCGCGGATCTTGCCCTCCAACTCGGCCACACGGCGGGGGCTGAACACCCTCGACAGCAGGCGGCGGTGGTTGGTGTGGGTGGGCGGGTCCTCGAAGATGAGGATGCCAGGCGGCATCTCGATGCCCGCCTTGATCAGCTCGAGTATCCCGCCCCGCCCCGAGATGAAGGTGCTGTGGTCGCGGAGCGCCTGGGCGATGTGATCGAAGCGGCTGAGGGCGTAGAAGTCGTGGACTTCGTTGTAGTAGACGGGCGCCTCGTCGCGGAGGGCCTTGAATGCCGGGTACGGGTCGTTGTTGATGGCCACGTCGTAGGGGTCGTAGTACGGCGCGGCGGTGGCTGCCCCGGTGGCCGGAGAGGGAGTGTCGGCGGTGCTGGTCATCGGTGGCAGGTCCCCTGGATCGTCAATTCGTGTCAATGTGTTGACATCAATTCGCATGTTGGCACCGGTCGCCCGGCGAGTCAACGGCCACAGACCGCGGTGTCCGCCGCCCTGGAGACCCATGAACCCTTCTCTCATTCCTCCGGCGTGGGACGACGTGTCGCCGGGGTGGATGACCGCCGCTCTGGCCGGCTCGTTCCCGGGCGCGGTGGTGTCGTCGGTCGATCTGGTGCTGCGCGACGACGGCACCAACCGGAGGGCCCGGCTCGCTCTCACCTACTCGGCGGGGGAGGGGCCCGCCACCGTGTTCGTGAAGGCCGGAGACCCCGCGCACGCGGAGCTCAACAACGCCACCGGTGGTGTGTTCAACGAAGCCCGACTGTTCCGCTCCGGGGTCGAGCTCCCCGTCGACCACCCGGCCGTCCACCTGGCGCTGCTCGACGAACCATCCCTCGACTTCTGCCTCGTGATGGAGGACGTGGTCGCGAGGGGCGCCGACCCCCGAGACGCCACCCGGCCCCTGACGGTGGAGCAGGCCCGCAGCGGCGTACGTGCCCTCGGCCGCCTGCACGGCCGGTTCTGGGGTGAGCGCTTCGACCGCGAGTCGCGGCTGGCGTGGGTGGCGCCCTACCGGGCCTGGGGTGGCATGGAGGGCGGCATCCGGCGGGCGATCGACAAGGCCGGCGACACCATCCCGGTCGAGGTCCGGTCGCTCACGGGGGAGCGGCTCGTGTCGGATCTCTGGACCCGCTTCGCGGGCACGCTCACCGACGGACCGACCACCCTCGTCCACGGCGACGCGCACGTCGGCAACACCTACGTGCTGCCCGGAGACGGGTTGGGCTTCTTGGATTGGCAGGTGCTGCGCCGGGGTCGAGGCGTGGTCGACCTCGGCTACTTCCTGCAGGGAGCGGTGACGGTCGACCACCGGCGCGCCCACGAGACCGAGCTGATCGATTCATACCTCGACGCCCTCGAACTGCCTTCTGCCGAACGACCGTCTCGCCGCGACCTCTGGCGGTGGTACCGCGCGTCGGCGGTCCACGGGTTGGCCCTGTGGCTGGCCACCTTCAGCTACGGCGCGTGGCAGAGGCCCGAGGTGTCGCTGGCGTTGGTGCAGCGCTACGCCGCAGCGTTCGTCGACCTGGAGTCGACGGACGCCATCGAAGCCACGGCCTGACGCCGCCCCTGGCCCCCGGCGTTGCCACGCGGCCCCTGACGCTGCCATCTGGGAGTGGAGGACAGCGGCCGTGATCGCCGTTATGCTCTGACGAGAACGTCATTCTCACCCCGTCGTGCGGGGACCGGAGGAGCGGTAGATGCGACTGGGCGTCATGCTCGGGGCCGAGCGAGGCCGATACGCCAGCAAGGTGGAGCGGCTCGAGGCCGATGCCCGCGCCGCGGAGGCCGACGGGTTCTCCTCGGTGTGGATCCCCCAGGTGCCAGACGACTTCGATGCGCTCACCGCGGCCACGCTCGTGGCCAAGGCCACCGAGCGCATCGAGATCGCCACCGCCGTGGTGCCGGTCCAACCTCGCCATCCGATCTCGCTTGCCCAGCAGGCCCTGTCGGTGCAGGCCGTGGCCGGAGGGCGGCTGGCGCTGGGTCTCGGGGTGTCCCACCACTGGGTGATCGACGAGATGTTCGGCCTTCCCTACGAGACGCCGGTGGCCGAGCTGCGCGCCCAGCTCGACGTGCTGGTGCCGGCGCTTAGCGACGGTCCCGGCGTGGTGGCTGCCGAGAGCGACCGCTACCGCGTCAACTATCCGCTCGACATCACCGACATCGCTCCGACCCCGATCCTGCTCGCCGCCCTCGGGCCGGCCATGTTGCGCCTGGCCGGAGAGCGCACCGACGGCACCATCTTGTGGATGGCCGACGAGCGGGCCATCGGCGACCACATCGCGCCCACCATCAACAAGGCCGCCGAAGGTGCGGGGCGCAAACCGCCACGGGTGGTGGCGGGCGTCCCGGTGTGCCTCTGCGCTCCCGACGAGGTCGAGCACGCAACCGAGCGGACCAACCGGCTGCTGTCGGAGGCCGAGGTGTCTCCGAACTACCAGAAGCTGCTCGACCGGGGAGACGCCCGCCAGATCGGCGACCTCCTGGCGGCCGGCACCGAGGAGATGATCCTGGAGCGCCTGCGCTCGTTCGCCTCGGCGGGGGCCACCGACGTGTCGATCCGGGTCGTGCCCATCGGGCCCGACCGCGACGCCAAGCTCGCGTCGTCACGACGCACCCGTGACTTCCTCGCATCGCTCGACGGCCGGATCAGCTGATCTGCCCGTTCAGCGCAGGCGAGAACCAGCTTCTCATTTTCTGAGATGCATGATATCGTCGTCCCAACCCCACTGACCGGAGGACTGCTCTGATGGCCAAGTTCGCGAAACCTGCCGATGGGAGCTGGACCGAGCACTTCGGGCTCGACACCGCTCCTGTTTCCTACGCGGACTCGATCGACCCCGCCCACTACGAGTTGGAGCGCGAGGCGATCTTCAAGAAGACGTGGCTCAACGTGGGCCGGATGGAGCAGCTGCCCCGCACCGGCGCCTACTTCACCCGCGAGCTCGACGTCGCCGGAACCTCGGTGATCGTCGTGCGAGACGCCTCGGGGACGGCGCGTGCCTTCCACAACATCTGCCGCCACCGTGGCAACAAGCTGGTGTGGCAGGACTACCCGCGCGAGGAGACCAGCGGGGTGTGCCGCCAGTTCACCTGCAAGTACCACGGCTGGCGCTACGACCTCGAGGGCGCGCTCACCTTCGTCCAGCAGCAGAAGGAGTTCTTCGACCTCGACATGTCGGAGTTCGGTCTGGCTCCGGTGCGCTGCGAGGTCTGGGCCGGCTTCATCTTCGTGAACCTCGACGACGACGCGCAGCCGCTGGTCGACTACATGGGCCAGATGGGCGCCGACATCGCCGACTACCCGT
>JAAZBK010000361.1 GCA_012513855.1 Acidimicrobiales bacterium | reverse complement strand
TTCTTCTCCGAGCGGTACTGGCGCACCTACTTCGATCGCCCGCCGCCGGGCATCATGGGTGCCGGCTCGGGCGTCGGTCTCGGCCAGGTGTTCCCGGGTCCGCTCCGCACGGTCCGTCCCGGCGAGACGCCGGCCTCGCTCGCGTGGACCCGCAAGGACTTCTACGCGGAGTGGGACTTCGTGGTCGACGACGCCCCGTCGGTGCCCTACGAGGGTGGCCCGGGCGCCTCGCACGGCCGGGAGGGCTGGACCCTCACCACCGAGTCGATGCAGGAGCACGAGGAGAAGACCCTCGCCCACCTCGTTGCCACCGATCCCGTGGCCCGCGCCCAGATCGAGGCGAAGGTCACCGCCGAACTGCTGCAGACCCCCGACGGCAAGGCCAAGCTCGAGGCCTACCTGGCAACGGCCGCAGGCCAGGAACGACTGGCCGAGTACCTCGCTTCCGAGGAGGGACGCGACACGGTGCTCCCGGGGCTGGACGTGGCGATCGATGCCTCCGACGAGAGCGCTCCGTCGGAGGTCTAGACGGTGGGTGAACCGGGAGGGGCCTGGCTGCGCGCCCTGGCCGAGGCCAGGGCGGGGACGCGGCTGGCGAACGTCGTCTGGTTCGGCGATTCGCTGAGCGAACTCGACCGCACCGGTGAACCGATGCCGTGGTTCGTCGGCCGCGTCCTGTCGGGCTGGACCGAGAGCGTCCAGTACCGCAACGGCGGCGCGGAGCACACCCCGTCCATGGTCACCACCGGGCAGATGTCGGAGCTGGCCGATGCCGGCTTCGGTGGCCGCTCGGTCGATCTCGCCCCCGGCGACCACTCCGAACTGGCGTGCATCGGCGAGGGCGTGACGGTGCTCTGGTCCCGTCGACCCGGCGGCGGAATCCTCGATGTCAGCTGGGGCGACGACCACATCGGATCGATCGACACCGACGGTCCGGCAGCCGCCACGCAGCGGACCACGCTCACCCGCCCCTTCGGGTTCGTCGCCGAGATGTTGAAGATCACCGCCAAGGGTCGGTCGGCGCGGCTCGAGGGGGTCTACGTCCACCAGCAGAACCTGGAGAACGGTGTCCGGGTGTGGCCTGGCATCCGCTCTGGCAACACCACCGGCGACTACCTCACCTATCCGGGGTGGGGGTTGGACTCCCTGGCCTCGTTCGATCCCGACCTGGTGGTGGTGGCCACCGGTACCAACAACAGCAGCGAGTACATCGCCGAGCTCGATGCTCTCATCGACGCCATCCGGACCCGAACCGACTCCGACATTGCGGTGTGGGTCCCGTACCTGGGGCCGACGATGCCGATGGAGGTGGCGGCCGAGGCCGGGGCACTCGCCGTGGAGCGCGGGTGCCTCGTGGTCGACGGAGCGGCCGCGCTCGGCAGGCCGTCCACCGTCGACGAGGTCCACCCGACGCCGGCCACCAGCGGGCGGGCGGGCGCCCACGCCGCAGCGGTGCTCTCGGGCGACCCTGTCGGCATGGTCGCCCAGATCGCCGGCCAGGTCGTGCTCTCCCTCCGCGACGGGCAGGTGTGGCAGGCCGTCAACAGCTCGATCGAAGTGGAGAACCCCCTGGGTTCGGCCGTGCTGGCCGGGCGCGCCTCGTTGCACGATCAGGGCCATCAGTGGGCTCTGCTGCTGGAGGACCTGGCCACCGACATCTTGGGCCTCCCCGGGTCGACCCTGTCGTTCGGACCCGGTGGATCTCAACCCATCGACACCCACCTCTCCCGGGCCGCGGGGGGCCGGCTCTCCCTCAACTCCGGCACCGGTGAGGTCGAGCTGGCCCGCCTCCGCGTCGGACAGAGCGAAGACCCGGCCGCCGAAGAGGGCGCCGCGGTGATCTACAGCCGCAACCGGGCCGGCACCACCGAGCTCGCGGTGGTCCTGCCCGACGGATCCGACCACGCCATCGCCCCTGCCCCCGTGGCGCGTGGCGGCTACCGGGCGCCGCTACCGTGCGCGCTGGCCCCGTCGCATCACCGGTCGGAGGCCGGGGTGGACATGCCCACCCGGCGCGTGCACTGGGTGCCGTTCCCAGACCTGGCCGAACCGGCCGTGGCCACCCACGTCTGGCTCGAGGTGATCGTGCCCGAAGGGGGTGCCAGCGCCTCCGCGGCCATCGTGGAGGGCGACGGCGACGGCCGGCCGGGCCGGGTGGTGGCCCGGACCTCGCCCGGAGCGATCGACCTCGGTCAGGGCGGGATCAGCGGAGCGCCGTTGGCCGGCGAGGTGGAACTGGCTCCCGGCGCCGCCTGGTGGGTCGCGGTGGTCGCAGAGTCGGGTGGTGGCCAAAGCGTCGTCGCCGCAGCCGATCAGCTCGTCTCATCGGGTCTCGCCCAGATCGGAACGGCACCCGTCGTGCCGACCCCGACGATCGCCACCGGTGTGCTGGTGCTCGACGATCAGGACTCGGTTCCCGACCGTCCCGGGTCGGCGCTGGCCGACCTCCCCGGCGCAGCGCCCCTGCCATGGGTGTCGCTCCAGTCTCCCTGATCCGCGATGTAGCCGGCGGCGAGCCCTCCAGCGGAGCGGTGCGGCATCGATCTCGCCGCCGTGCGGTGGACGTCGGAACAGCAGCCTCCGTGCGCCGGGGGTACCGTCCCGAGCATGAAGGTCGCTCTCACCGTCCGTGACTTCCTCGACCGTGCCGAGACGGTCTACCCCGATCGCATCGGAATCGTCGACGAACCCGATCAACCGGCCGACTCGCTCGGCGAGCTGACCTACCGCCAGGTGGCGCAAAGGGCTCGGGCGCAGGCCGCTGGGCTAGACCGTCTCGGGATCGGACCTGGTGAGCGGGTTGCGGTGGTGTCGCACAACGCCGGCCGGTTGCTCTCGGGCTTCTGGGGCGTGTCCGGTTGGGGACGGATCTACGTGCCGATCAACTTCCGCCTCGCCCGGGAGGAGATCGCGTACATCGTCGAGCACTGCGGCGCGTCTGCTCTGCTCTACGACCCAGAGGTGGCCGAGACCGTGAAGGGGATCGACGTCGCCCACATGGCCCAGCTCGGTACCCCGGAGGAGGAGGCCATGCTGGCCTGGGGCGAGGAGCCCGCTCCCTGGGAGCCCGACGAGGACGTCACCGCCACCATCAACTACACGTCGGGCACCACCGCCCGGCCCAAGGGGGTGCAGCAGACCCATCGCAGCCTCTGGGTCAACGCCACCACCTTCGGCTGGCACGCGGGGGTCAGCGACCGCGACGTCTACCTGCACACCCTCCCCATGTTCCACTGCAACGGGTGGGGCATGCCCTACGCCGCAGCCGGCATGGGAGCCACCCAGGTCGTCCTCCGCAAGGTCGACGGCGCCGAGATCCTGAACCGGATCGACCGCCACGGCGTCACCTACCTGTGCGGTGCTCCGGCGGTGGTCAACATGGTCCTCGACGCGGCTCGTGACCTCGAACAGGTGCCGGGCCGCGACCGGGTGAGGATCATCGTGGCCGGTGCACCCCCGCCGACCCGGACCATCGAGCGGGTGGAGACCGAGCTGGGCTGGGAGTTCATCCAGATCTACGGCCTCACCGAGACGGCGCCGCTGCTCACCATGAACCGGGCCCGAGCGGAGTGGGACGACCTCGAGCCGTCGGATCGGGCGGTGAAGCTCGCCCGTGCCGGCGCGCCGGCGATCGGCGTGCGAATGGGGGTGACCGCCCAGGGCGAGGTGACCGCCCGCTCCAACGTGGTGATGGACGGCTACTGGGCTCAGCCCGAGGCCACGGCCGACGCGATCGTCGACGGTTGGTTCCACACCGGCGACGGTGGTGGGATCGACGACGACGGCTACGTCACCATCTCCGATCGCAAGAAGGACGTCATCATCACCGGTGGGGAGAACGTGTCGTCCATCGAGGTGGAGGATGCTCTGTTCAGCCATCCCGCGGTCGCGGAGGTGGCGGTGATCGGCGTTCCCGACGAGAAGTGGGGTGAGTTGGTGCTCGGCCTGGTGGTCCTGGCCGAGGGGAGCTCGGCCACCGAGGATGAGCTGCGGGATCACTGCCGCCCGAAGCTGGCGGGCTACAAGATCCCCAAGCGCATCGAGTTCCGCTCCGAACTGGCCCGCACGGCAACCGGCAAGCTCCAGAAGTTCAAGCTCCGCGAGGAGTACTGGGGCGACTTGAAGCGACAGGTGAACTGACCGGCCTCGGGCAACAAAGCCTGGTGTGCGCCGCTCGGCGTGCTGGTACACCGGAGTCGTGGACATCGACATCGAGGTTGCGGGACCCGACGACTTCCCCGGCGCCATCTGGCCGGCGCTGAACGTCTTCAGCATGGTTGGCCTCACCGAGGAGCACTCGGCTCGGTTCCGGGACCACTACGACGACTGCCGGATCCTGGGGGTGAGGGACGGTGGCGACTGGGTGGCGACGTTGGGCGAGTACCAGTTCGACCTCACCGTGCCCGGTGGCGCCACCCTCCCGGCCTCGGGCGTGACCATGGCCGGGGTGCTGCCCACCCATCGTCGCAGGGGCATCCTCAACGCGCTCATGCGGCGGTTGCTCGACGACGCCGTGGCCAAGGGGTGGCCGGTGGCCATCCTGCTGGCGTCGGAGGCGTCGATCTACCCGCGCTACGGCTTCGGGGTGGCTTCGCAGTACGCGGCATGGAAGGTCGACCCACGCCACGCCGACCTTGCGGTGCCGGTCCCCGACGACGGCACGATGCGCCTGGTGGCCGACAGCGGTGAAGCCACCCGACTGGCCGCACAGGTGTGGGAGCGCTACCGGCGCACGCGGCCCGGGCTCACCTCCCGGCGACCGTGGACGTGGGGCGACTTCGTGGCCGACCTCGCCGACGACCGCGACGGCATGACCGCGTGGAACTGGGTGGTGCACTTCGCGGCGGACGGCGAGCCCGACGGATACGCGGCGTACCGAACGAAGTGGATCGAGCGGGACGCCATGCCAGCGGGGGTGCTCAGCGTGCAGGAGCTGGTCTCGCCCTCGCCGGCGGTGGAGTCGGCGCTGTTCAGGTTCCTCTGCGGGGTGGACCTGGTCCGCTCCCTGAACCTCGGATTCCGACCGGTGGACGATCCAATTCGCTGGCAGCTGACCGATCGCCGGCAGCTCGTGATCGACGAGCTGAACGACTTCCTGTGGTTGCGGGTGCTCGACGTGGCCGTCACCCTCGGTGCCCGAACCTACGGCTCCAGCGATGACCTGGTGCTCGACGTGACCGATGGCTTCCGTCCCGAGAGCGGCGGTCGCTTCCTGCTCCGGGCCGGACCCCACGAGGCGTCGTGCGAACGCCTGCCGTCAGACACCACCGGAGCCGACCTGGCCATGGACACCTCGACCCTGGCGTCGCTGGTGCTCGGCACCGTGACGCCGTCGGTGCTCGCCGCTGCGGGCCGCCTGGAGGCCTCTCCGGAGGCTGTGGACCGTGCCGATTCGGTGTTCGCCACAGGGCGAGCGCCGTTCGCGCTCACCGACTTCTGAGCGCAGGCTGGTTGCGTCAGGCGATGTCGGTCTTCGCCAGGCGACGGGTGGCGTAGAGCAGGGCCGCGGCGCCGGCCGCCAGCGGGACGAGGATCCCGCTGGCCAGGGTGAAGTCGGCGAGGTGCAGCGGATGGTCGGCGAGCTGGGACAAGATCGACCGGAGGTAGGACCGGATGGCGAGCCGGGTGGCGGTGCTCCCGGCCCCGGCCGCGAAGCCCTCCCACAGGAGGATGTACATGAGACCCCACGGGAGCGCCCGGCGGAACCGGATGCCGGCGGTGACGGCCAGCGCCGAGTAGGCGAGAGCGCCGACGAGCACGGCCAGCGCGGTTCCGGCGAGCAGCCCGCTGTCTCCGTCGAGGATCGCGGTGGAGAGGATCACCGGCAGCCCCACCAGCGGCAGCACGATGGTGACGGTGGCCGCCCAGGCGGCCAGGACCGGCAGGTGGGTGGGCACCGGCTTGAGCCACACGTAGACGAGCGAACCGTCGTCGATCAGGTCGCCCAGCGTGCCGGCGCCGAAGACCAGCACGGCCACCGGCAGGAGGGTGACGAGGTTGGCGCTGGCGAAGTCGACGCCCGCTTGGAACGGGTCGTCCGGCGAAGAGGCGTGGGCGATGACGGCGGTGAAGATGCTCAACCCGCTGAGGGCGCCCACCGCCGCCAGACGACCCCGCGTGGCAGCGCTGCGCACCAGCAGCGCGTACAGCGACGTGAACGTGATCCAGGCCGCGGGTCGACGGACTTCGAACTGCGGCCGGGCCTCGGGACCTGGCCTCGTGTCCGGATGGGCGTTGGTCATGGCTGTACCAGGTATCGGAAGACGCTCTCGAGGTCGTCGTCCAACGGCGACACCTCCCAGAGCTGGGCATCGACGCTGTGAGCGGTGGCAGCGATGGCCCGCCGGAAGGTGGGGGCGTCGGTGGTGTCGATCACCACTGCAGGGGGCCGTCCGGCCTTGGCCGGTTCTATGGTCGTGCCGAGCACGCCGGCGTGGAGCAGCAGCGAAGCTGCGATCTCTCGTGGCTTGTCGGTGCGGACCCGGATCCGGTGCGGACGGTCGTCCATGAGGTCGCGGATCGCCCGGTAGTCGCCGGTGGCCGCCAGCCGGCCCTGGGCGATCACCAGGACCCGTGACCCGAACCGCTCGACCTCGTCGAGCACGTGGCTGGAGACCAGCACGCACCGGCCTTCGGCCCCGAGCCGGCCGAAGAGGTCGATCATGTGGCGGCGTTGGCGGGGATCGAGCCCGGTGAGCGGCTCGTCGAGCATGAGGACCTGGGGATCGTTGACCAGCGCCTGCGCCACCTTCACCCGTTGCTTCATGCCCTTGGAGTAGGAGGTGACCTTGCGGGTGTCGTCGGGGTCCAGTTCCACCACCGCCAGGGCGCTTCGTGCGACGTCGTCGGGGGTCGCGATGCCGTGGAGCACAGCGTTGAGCCGAACGAAGGAGAACGCGTCGAGCGCTTCGAACATGGCCTCCTGCTGGGGAACGATGCTGATGTGGCCGCGGACGCCGAGATCGGTTCGCGGATCGGCGCCGAGGATGCGGATGGTGCCTCGATCCGGCGGGGTGAGACCGCAGAGCATCCGGAGGAGCGTCGACTTGCCTGCGCCGTTGGGGCCCAGGAGGGCGGTCACCCCCGGGCCGACCGAGAACGACACGTCGGACACCGCGACGACGTCGCCGAACCATCGTGAGACCCCGTCGACCTCGATCACCTTGCCACCTCGATCACCGTGTCACCGGCAGCCGGCGGAGTTGGAAGCGGGCCAGGGCGAAGCCGCCCACGGTCCAGCCGAACCAGGCCAGGTAGGACGACAGGCTCGTGATCTCCAACTGGTCGAACGGTGTCTCGCCGTGGACGCGCGGTCCGATGTCGAGGCTGAGGCTGCTGACCGAGAGCATCAGGTAGTCGTCGGTGCCGGTGACGTCGGCCAGCGTCCCGCCGATGGTCCCCGAGACCAGGAGCAGGAGGATGACCCCGGCGGTGGCGATGGCCTTGCGGTCGGTGAGGCTCGCCACCCCCATCGTGACCCCGGTGTAGAGGAGCGTGATCATCGCACCTGCCCCGAGCACCCGGAGGAGGGTGAGCAGGGTCTCTCCCACGCCTTCGGGCCCCTGGCCCTGGAAGATGTTGGCCACCAGCATCAGCAGCGGCGGTCCGAGGCAGACGACGGCGAGCGTGGTCGCCACGGCCAGGGCCTTGGCCAGCAGGTAGGTGTCACGGTTCAGCGGCGACGCCAGGTAGATGCCGAGCATGCCGGACCGACGATCGGTGCAGAGCATCTCGGGGGCGGCGAAGGCCACGAACAACAAGATGGCGCTGATGACGTAGCCGTAGTACTCGCCGTAGGTGGGTAGGACGAAGTCGGTGAGCCGGCGAGCGGGGATCAGGGCCACTATGCCGACGAAGACGATGGCGGGCACGTAGGCGATGGCAGCGGTGGCCACCGGGAGGACCTTGGCCCAGATCGACCTGCGCAGCCCGAGGCCCCTCTGGATGCTGTGCACCACCACCGAGCGGACCGAACCGTTGACGCCCGTGCGCTCGCCGTCGTAGCGGCGGTAGCCCCGGTCGAGGATCCGGGCCTCGGCGCCGTCGAAGATGTCTGGTGAGCTCACCTGGGTTCGTCCTGGTGGTGGCCACCGGGTGCTGGTGGCGGGGGTGGTGGTGGAGCGGGAAGGCCGGCGAGCCGGGGGTCTTCGGTGGGGTCCGTGGCCGCGCCCACACCGAGGAAGATCTCCTCGAGGCTCACCGTTCGCCGCCCGAGGGTCCGGACTCCCACGCCGTGACGGGCCACGGCGTCGCGGACGGTCTCGAAGAGGTGCTCGTCGCCGGTGATCAGGTGGTTGCGGCCGTTGACCCGGATCTCCGCCCCCGAGTGGTGGATGGTGGTGAGCACGGCCTCGACCTCGTGTGGTTCGGCATCGAACTCGATGCTCAGGCCCTCTCCGTCGCCTCGCAGTTCGTCGAGCGAACCGGCCGCGGCCACGACCCCTCCCGCCAGGATCACCGCCGCGTCGCAGATCCGCTCGACCTCCTCCAGGAGGTGCGACGACAGCAGCACGGTGATGCCGAACTCGTGGCCGATGCGGTGGATCAGCTCCAGCATGCCGTCGCGCTGGACGGGGTCGAGCCCGTCGGTGGGCTCGTCGAGCAGGACGAGCTTCGGGTCGTGCGCCAGCGCCTGCGCGAGCTTGACGCGCTGGCGTTGACCGGTGGACATGGTGCCCACTGGACGGCCGCGCTCCTCCCCCAGCCCCACCTGCCACAGAGCGTCGCTGGCGCGGTTGGTGGCCTCGTGGTGGGGTAGCCCGTGGACCTCGGCGACGTGGCGGACCAGGTCGACGGCCTTGACATCGGGCGGGAGCAGGTGGTGCTCGGGGCTGTAGCCGATCCGGGCACGGACCTCGGGCCCGGCGGTGGAGGGGTCCAGACCGAACACCTCGATCCTGCCGGCGTCGGGCCTGGTCAGGCCCAGGATCATCCCGAGGAGGGTGGTCTTGCCGGCACCGTTGGCGCCGAGTAGCCCGGTGACCCCTCCACCGATGGTGCAGGTGGCGCCGGCGAGGGCCACCGTCGGCCCCCACTGCTTCACGACTCCGTCGATGCGAATCACGGCCCCTTGGTGGGGCGCGGCGGCTGGAGCCCCGCCGTCTGCTTCGGATCGAGGGTCCTGGTCGATGGGAGGTACCTGGGATGGGGCCGTGGTCGAGCCGGGTCAGCCCACGGTGACCGGGACGATCACCACGTTGATCTCGCTGCCGTCCTTGGCACTGCTCTCGTAAACCTTCACGGTGGCTGGGCCGGTGTAGTCGCCGAGGTCCACCTCGAACGACCAGGTGCCGCGGGTCCCGGTGCCCGACGAAGCCGTGCCGAAGTCCTGCTCCAGGATCTCGTCGTCGCCGTCGAGGATCGCCCACTGGTAGGTGGCCTCGAAGGTGTTCGAGGTGCCCGACACCTCGAGGTCGGCGCTGACGTCGGCTCCGGGCGTGGGCGACTCGACGAGGATCGCCGGGCTCTGGTCCTCGAAGTCGGAGCGGTCCAGCTCCGTCGACGGCACGCCTTCGCCACCGATGCCGTCGACGTCGTCTCCGTCGATGCGGATGTTCACGGTCTCGACGGTGTCGAACTGGGTGAGGGTGAACACCACCTGGGCCACCCGCAGCGACATGGAGAGGCTGCCGCCGCCGGACTGGAACGCGCCGTTGAGGTCGACGGTGGCGATGCCGTCGGCGATGTCGAGGCTGAGGACCTCGGTGCCGTCGGGGATCTCGGTGTCGAGCTCGAGGTCGGCCTCCACCTCGTTGGGGCCGGCGAGCAGCGACTCGAGCGTGGCGCGGGCGATGCCCGACGCGCTGAGCGTGCGGCCGGCCACCCCCACGACCTCGTCCCGGGTGAAGTAGAGGCGCACGTCCTGCTGGGAGCTCGGATCGCTGGTGGGCGTGGGGTCGGAGCTGGAGGTGGTGGTGTCGCCCGTGGTGGTGGTGGCTTCCGTGGTGGTGGACGCGGCCGGTTCCTCGCCGTCGTCGCTGCCGCAGGCGCTCAGGAGCAGCGCTGCGCTGGCCACCACGGCCACGGCCACCCGTGACGCCGGGTGCCGGCGGCGGGTGTGGGATTCGCTGCGGTCGGTTCCATGGGTTCCGCTCATGAGGTCAATGTTGGCGCACGGACGGCGGCGACACTCGGCACCCTGCTTCCGGCGTTCCTCCATCGGCTCCTTCGGGCGCACCTGTCGGCCTCAGGATCTCAGGCGCGGATTCCGCGGAGGCCGGACCAGGCGAGCTGGGCGACCTGGCCGGCGAACGCGTCGGCGTCGGTGCCGGAACCGAGGCCGAGGCGGATCCAGTGGCGGCTGATCGACTCGGCCAGCCCCACCACGCCGTAGGCCAGGACGTGACGTTCCCGGTCGGTGAGGCCCTCTATGTCGATGAGCGAGGCCACGCGGTCGGCGACGAGCGACTCGACCTTGGCGAGCGCCGCGGCCAGCTGGGGATCGGAACGGGTGTGCTCGGCGAAGAGGACGTGGAACGCCGGACCTTCGCTGGTGGCCCACCGGAAGTAGGCCCGGAAGCCGGCCTCGACCTGTTGACGGGGACCCTCGGCGTCGACCACCGCCTCGAGGATGGCCCGCTCCAGACGGTTGCCGAGATCGTCCACCAGCTCCCGGTACAGGGCTTCCTTCGACGCGAAGTGCTGGTACAGGACGGGTTTGGTGACGCCGGCCGCCTCGGCGACGTCGTTCATCGACGTTCCGTAGTAGCCGCTCTCGGCGAACACCTCCATGGCCACCCGCATGAGCTGGCGGCGGCGCTCCGCGGCCGGGAGGCGTGTGGTCTGTGAGCGGTCTGAGGTGTCGGTCATGGCTGGCTCGTCCCCTTGGACGGGACGGTCCAATCTAGGTTCGATGGGCGCCCGGGACCCAGAGCCGGAGCGGGGCGGCTCCGGATCCCGGATCGGTCGTTCGGCTCAGTGCTGGTGTCGGATCACGGAGCGGGCGACGGTGCCGGCCTGCATGTCGTCGAAGGCCTGGTTGACGTCGTCGATGGTGACCTCCTTGGAGATCAGTTCCTCCAGCTTGAGCTCGCCCTTCTTCCAGAGGTCGAGCAGCTTCGGCACGTCGGAGTAGACGTCGGAGGACCCGTACCAGCAGCCCTTGATGGACTTGGCCAGGTAGAGCCAGGTGAAGGCGGCGTTGAGGTTGACCATCACGTCGAGCCGGGGAACGCCCACCAGCACCACCTGTCCGCCGGCGCGGGCGGTGTTGATGGCCTGCTCGATGGTGGGTCCGAGGCCGATCACCTCGAAGGCGACGTCGACGCCACGGCCCTCGTTCACGGCCATGGTGGCGCCGACGGGATCGACGCCGTCCTCCACCTTGACGGTGTGGGTGGCGCCGAACTCCCTCGCCATCTCGAGCTTCGAGTCGAACCGGTCGACGGCGATGATGGTGGTGGCACCGGCGATGCGGGCGCCCTGGATGACGTTGAGCCCGACGCCGCCGCAGCCGATGACGGCCACCGAGTCGCCAGGGGAGATGTCGGCGGTGTTCAGCGCGGCCCCCACCCCGGTGAGGACGCCGCACCCGATCAGCGCGGCCACGTCGAGCGGCACGTCGTCGGGGATCTTGACCATGGAGATCTCTGGAACGATCGCGTAGGGGCCGTAGGTGCCGAGGCAGGCCATCTGGTGGAGGGGCGCGCCGTCGCTGGTGAGGCGGGTGGTGCCGTCGAGGAGGCCGCCCGCGGCCTGGGCGGCCGACTTCTCGCACAGGTAGGGCTGTCCCTTGGAGCACATGAAGCACTCGCCGCACGCCGGGACGAACGACAGCACGACGTGATCTCCGGGCTTCACGGTGCTGACGCCCTCGCCGACCTCCTCCACCACGCCGGCGCCCTCGTGGCCGAGCACGATGGGGGTGGGGAGCGGGATGGTGCCGTTCTGCACCGAGAGGTCGGAGTGGCAGACGCCGGAGGCGACCACCTTGACCCGAGCTTCGCCGGGCCCGGGGGGAGCGAGCTCCACGTCGTCACGGGTCTCGATCGGTTGGCCCGGGCCGGGCAGGACGGCAGCCTTCATGGCGGTTCCTCGTTGTGCGTGGGTTTCCAGGTGGCCGCGTAACGGCCGCTCCGGACCTTATCTTGACCCGGCGGTCAAGTCCTCTGCTCAGAGGCGGCCGTGCTCGCGGTCGTCGCGGATGGCCGACTTCACGCCGTACCCGAACACGATGGCTGGGGCGAGGACGATCGACCCGACGACGATCGACCAGATGATCACCGTGACCATCCAGTCCTTCAGCTCGGTGAACAGCGCGTAGAAGAACAGCACCACCGCCACGAGGTAGAGCCCGTAGCCGATGCGCTTGCCCACCTTCACCAACGACTCGATCCGGGCCCGCTTGGCGAGGACCGGATCGGAGGGGACGGCGTCAGACATAGCTGTCGAGGTTACCGACCGCGCTGCTGGTCACGGTAGGGCGACGGTTCCGTCGGGGCGGCCGGCGGCCCAACGCAGGTCGTCGGTCAGCCGCAGTTCGGGATCGACGGGCTCGTCGCCTCGGAGCACGTCGAGCACGGTGAGGAAGCGCCGGACCTCGGCCACGTCGTGCACGCGCAGGATCACGCCCGATCCGCTGCCCACCGCGGCCACGGCGGCCAGGGTGCCCGCCGTGCGCTCGCGGGGGCGCGTCCGGGTGAGCGCCCCGATGAAGTCCTTGCGGGAGATGGCCAGCAGCATCGGCAGCCCGTCGGGGTTGAGCGCCGGCAGGTTGCGGAGGACCTCCACCGTCTGGGCCGGGGTCTTGGTGAAGTCGGGTCCGGGGTCGAGCAGGACCGACTCGGGATCGACACCGGCTGCCACCGCCTCCTCGGCCTTGGCGCGCAGGAAGTCGCCCACCTCGGTCACGATGTCGCCGTACAGGTCGGTCTCCTGGAGCCGGGTCTTGGGCGGTGCCGCGGTGTGCATCACCACCAGGGCGCCCCGGTGCCGGGCTACCAGCGGGGCCAGTTCGGGGGCCCTGAGGCCGCTCACGTCGTTCACGATGTGGGCTCCGGCGTCCAGCACCGCCTCGACCACCGGTGGCTTGTAGGTGTCGACCGAGATCACCACCTCGGGCAGCTCCGCCACGATCGCTTCGACGAGGGGCACCACCCGCCCGATCTCCACGTCGGCGTCGACCTCGGGCACGTTGGTGATGCCGGACTGGCCTCCAACGTCGATCACCCCGGCGCCTTCTGCCACCATCGAGCGGACCTGGTCGATCTGGGCGTCGAGGGGCCGGTGGCCCGGATCCGAGAAGGAGTCCGGGTTGGCGTTCACCACCCCCATGAGGACCGGACGACCGAGGTCGAGCATGCGGTCGTGCAGGCGCAGGGAGGGTCGGAAGTCGGGAGGCAGTCGACGCACCGGACCACGATGGCACGCCGGCGTTCGCCCCACGTCGTTTGCCGCTGGTGTCGAGGGGGAGCGTCGAACACCCGACCGGCGTCGTGACCGGTCCACCGACCACAGGGGGCCAGATGGATCCCACACTCATCCTGGAAGCCGACCACCGTGTCGTGGAGCGCCTCATCGAACAGATCAGCGAGGCCGAGGGGGCCGCCCGCACCAAGCTGGTCGAGCAGCTCGCCACCACCCTCGACGCGCACATGGAGCTCGAGGAGCGGGTGTTCTACCCCGCCATGGAGCCGGTCACCGGTCCCGATTCGGTGGACGAGGGCGAGACGGAGCACGTGATCACCCGCAGCGCCCTGGCCGACGTGGTCGAGCTCTGCCCCGACGGGCCGGGCTTCGAAGCGGCTCTGGACACCATGCAGGCAGCCATCGATCACCACGTCAAGGACGAGGAAGACGAGATCTTCGTGCAGATGAGGTCAAAGGGCCGAGGGCAGTTGGAGGAGATGACCGAGCCGTTCATGGCCAAGCGCGCCGAACTGGGCATGGTCATCGACGTGGAGGCACTGGCCGAGACCGCGTCGAAGGACGATCTGAAGGCCGAGGCCGACGCAGCCGGCATCGAGGCCACCGCGTCGATGACCAAGTCGGAGCTGGCCGGCGCTCTCGCCGACGTAGCTGGCGCGGGCTGAACCTCGCCGGCGGAGAGCGGTCGGGCGGGGCCCGAAGGCCCCGCCCGATCCCGAAGCTTTCGGTCGTCTACCGGGTCAGTTGGCGAGCTGAGCCGCCGCCGCGGCGGCCTTGTCGCCCGACTTCTTCGAGTAGACGATCGAGCCGACCACGACGACGGCGGCGATCACGGCCACCAGGATCGCTGCCGCTTCGGGCTCCTGCTTGAAGCTGGCGAGCTTGTCGTTGTCGTACATCTTGATGATGGCCGGCAGGATCAGGAGCGACACCAGGTTCATCACCTTGATGAGCGGGTTGAGGGCCGGGCCGGCGGTGTCCTTGAACGGGTCGCCCACGGTGTCGCCGATGACGGCGGCCTTGTGGCTCTCCGAGCCCTTGCCGCCCTCGGCGCCGTCCTCGATGTACTTCTTGGCGTTGTCCCAGGCGCCACCGGCGTTGGAGAGGAAGTTGGCCATGAGCTGACCGACCACGATGACGCTGGCCAGGAAGGCGCCGAGCGAGATCGGGCCGAGGCCGAAGCCGATGATCACCGGGGCCAGCACGGCGATGATGGCCGGGGTGGCCAGCTCACGCAGCGACGCAGCGGTGCAGATGTCGATGGCGGGGCCGTAGTCGGGCTTCTTCTCGCCGCTCATGATCTTGCCGTCGGCGAACTGGCGACGGACCTCCTGCACGACCACGCCGGCCGTGCGGGAGACGGCGCGGATGGCGAGGGAGGAGAAGATGAAGGCGATGGAGCCGCCCACCAGGAGGCCGATGAACACCTTCGGGTCGGCCACGTTGATCGGGTACGACGCGTCGCCGGCGATCTCGGCCAGGCCGATCTGCTCGATGATCGACTCGCCGTAGGAGGCGAAGAGCGCCACCGCTGCGATCACCGCCGAGCCGATGGCGAAGCCCTTGGTGACGGCCTTGGTGGTGTTGCCCACCGCGTCGAGGCTCACCATGATGCGCTC
>JAAZBK010000360.1 GCA_012513855.1 Acidimicrobiales bacterium | reverse complement strand
TCCCCGGGTGGTCGACTCGATCGTGCTGGGCGACGAGTCCGCCGTGGTCTGGGACCACCACGCCTTCACCTCGCTAGGCGAGAACCGGTTCGCGGTCCCGGCCACCAGTTGGGGATCGCACATCGAACCCGCGTGCGACGTGTGCCCCGGAGGCGACCTCGGGGGCTTCGAGAACAGCCTGGTGGTGCTGGCGGTGACCGACGGTCGCCTCGTCGAGGAGGAGCGGATCGCCATCGGCACCGACGACGCGGTGGTCCGGGTGATCCCGGCCTCCGACGGCTGGGGCCTACTGGGCTCGCAGAGCCTGACGGTGCTCGACGCCGCCGGGTCGGTGCGGGCCACCCTTCCGCTCGCCTGACCGCCGCGGCAGCGAGAGCGCTCTCTCGCACCGCGCTCTCTTCGCACCGCGCCCTGACGCCCCGGGGTCACCGGCCGACCCGGATGCACTATCCTGGTCGGCCGGCCCTTCGGGGCCGACGGGCTGACAAGGGTGAGCCAGCTGGCTCCAGCCCCACACCTCGAACGGCGTGCCAGTCACATCGCACCGGCGCGCTCCCACCCCCATTCGACCTGTGGAAGGACCCCCATGCCCACCCTCACCGCCGACGACTTCAAGGTCGCCGACCTCTCGCTCCACGGCTTCGGCCGCAAGGAGATCCAGCTGGCCGAGCACGAGATGCCCGGCCTCATGGCCACCCGCGCCGAGTACGCCGACGCCCAGCCGCTCGCCGGAGCCCGCATCATGGGCTCGCTGCACATGACGATCCAGACGGCCGTCCTCATCGAGACCCTCGTGGCCCTCGGTGCCGACGTGCGCTGGGTCTCCTGCAACATCTTCTCCACCCAGGACCACGCCGCTGCCGCGGTGGTGGTTGGCCCGAACGGCACCCCCGAGGCGCCCCAGGGCGTGCCGGTCTACGCCTGGAAGGGCGAGACCCTCGAAGAGTACTGGTGGTGCACCGAGCAGGCTCTCCGCTGGCCCGACGGTGCCGGCCCGAACATGATCCTCGACGACGGCGGCGACGCCACGATGCTGGTCCACAAGGGCCGCGAGTACGAGCTGGCCGGAGCGGTTCCCGAGCCCACCGACGACGACTCCGAAGAGTGGACCGTGGTGCTCAACCTGCTCAAGGAGAGCGTGGCCAAGGAGCCCACCCGCTGGACCGACGTGGCCGCCGCCATCAAGGGCGTCACCGAGGAGACCACCACGGGCGTCCACCGCCTCTACCAGATGTTCGAGGCGGGCCAGCTCCTGTTCCCGGCCATCAACGTCAACGACTCGGTCACAAAGTCCAAGTTCGACAACCTCTACGGCTGCCGCCACAGCCTCATCGACGGCCTCAACCGCGCCACCGACGTCATGATCGGCGGCAAGGTCGCGTTCGTGGCCGGCTACGGCGACGTTGGCAAGGGCTGCGCCGAATCGCTCCGGGGCCAGGGCGCCCGCGTGATCGTGGCCGAGGTCGACCCGATCTGCGCCCTCCAGGCCGCCATGGAGGGCTTCCAGGTCGCCCGGCTCGAAGACGTCCTCGACACCGCCGACATCTTCATCACCACCACGGGCAACAAGGGCATCATCTCGGCCGAGCACATGAGCCGGATGAAGCACCAGGCCATCGTGGCCAACATCGGTCACTTCGACAACGAGATCGACATGGCCGGCCTCTACAAGATGAGCGACGTCCGCAACGTCGAGATCAAGCCGCAGGTGAACGAGTTCCAGTTCCCCGACGGCCACTCGGTGATCGTTCTGGCCGAGGGCCGGCTCATGAACCTGGGCTGCGCCACAGGCCACCCGAGCTTCGTGATGTCGAACAGCTTCACCAACCAGGCCATCGCCCAGATCGAGCTGTTCACCAAGACCGACGAGTACCCGGTGGGCGTGTACGTGCTCCCGAAGGTGCTCGACGAGAAGGTGGCCCGGCTCCACCTGGACTCCCTCGGGGTCCGGCTCACCGAGCTGTCCGAGGAGCAGGCCGACTACATCGGCGTCTCGGTCGAGGGCCCCTACAAGCCCGACCACTACCGGTACTGAACCGCTGCGCCGTCGAGGGCGCAGCCGACGGTTCGGGTCGCCCACCGCTTCCGGCGGTGGGCGGCCGCCGTTTTCGGTCAGGTCCGGTCGGGGAGGTCGATCACCATCGACGTGGCGCCGTCGACGATCCGGGCGGTGCCGGCATCGATCGACACCGACAGCGACGACTCGCAGGTCCCCACCGACGGGCTGCCCCACAGGGTGATCTCGGTGAGGCCCGTCCCGCTGTTGTCCGGCCCCACCTCCACCTCCAGATCGGTGGCGCACTCGGTCGTGAGCAGGATCGCGGCGGTGCCGTGCCAGCGGACGTCCTCGATGGCGAGCGCCGTCCGCTGGTTGCGCCCGCAGGCGCCGAGCACCGTGATCGACGCGGCCAGCAGGGCCAGTCCGCTCAGCCGGGCGGCGGCGCGGGTCCCAGCGCGCTTGGGAGGATCCTCTCGACCGGGCACGGCGCCAGAGTAGGAGGCCGCGAAGTTCGGCCCGTCATCTTGAAGCGTCATCTTGACCCGCGGGTCAAGTCCCGGTTGTAGGGTCTCGGGACCGCAACGAGGAGCGAGGGGCAGCCATGGAAGAACTGAACGGCAAGGTCGCGGTGGTCACGGGCGGCGCGTC
>JAAZBK010000359.1 GCA_012513855.1 Acidimicrobiales bacterium | reverse complement strand
TCAATCCTGCCCCCGCCACCAACTTGTGAGTGAAGGCCCAGGTCAGCGACCTGGGCCTTGCTCGTTGTCGGGGCGATCCTCCGGATTTGGCGCTCTTCCTCCGGGTGTTCCCACGGCGTTCCCTCGCGCCGCCCTGTGCTTGACAGGTGCTTGACAGGTGCTGTGAGGCGCGTGACAGGAGTGTGCGATCCCTGTGTGGACCGAGGCCAGGTCGAGAAGCGCTCGTGCCCCGACTGGTCGTCGGGTCGGCTTCTGTCGGGCCCCGCCCGGTCGCTCGGTGCGTCGAACCCCAGCAGCGGCCCTTATGGGAAGGTGATCGAGCCTGTCGACGACGATGCCACCTCGAACGTGCCGACCTCGTCGACCTCGTCGATCCCGGCGAACGGGTCGTCCGGGTCCACGTACCGGGCCCGAATGACCCGTACGACGGCCGGGCCGCCCTCGGTCACCTCCACATCGATCTCACCGGATTCGATCCAGTTGGTGTAGAGCGCCCACCGCGGACGGTCGGTGATGCTCCAGGTCGCCGTGAAGGGTGGTTGCTCTTGGCCCTGCGCCACCAGAGTCGACACGACCACTGCCGTCGTTCCCGCTGGTCCGTCGACCTCGTAGCCGAAGACCACGGGGTTGTCGGCGTCGTCTCCCGACCGGTCCTCGCCGGCCTCCGCGCTCGTCTCCCCGGGGGTCTCGGCGGCGCGGCCATCTCCAGCGCTGGGGGCGTCGCTGTCCCCGGACGAACACGCCGCCAGAGTGGACAGAGCCAGGACGGTGAGGAGCGACAGAAGGATGCGACGGTTCACGGTGCCTCCAGGGCATTGCGATGGATGGATGGATGGTGAGGGGTGGAGCGTCTGTCGGCGAGAGCGAACGGGCGGCGCCGATTGGTGGCGCGCCATCAGCTCCGGGCCTGGTCGATGTCGAGGCCGGGTGGCAGTTCGAAGTCGCTCGGACGCGGGTCGCGCACCTCGATGGCGGTGAGCGACACGCCGGCCGCCGAGAAGGTGCCGTCTTCTCCGCTCGACTCCTGGCGCAAGACGATCCGGGTCGCCACATCGACGCACATCTCTTGGACCTCTTCGCCAACCTCCTGGCGGTAGCAACTTGCTGCTCGGCCGTCGATCTCGTCGGCGAAGACCTCGATGCGGACCATCCCGTCTCCACCCGCCTGAGCCATCGATGGATCCGGGAGGAACGACGCCCGGACTGCGCCGACCGACCAGGGGTCGCGAGCAGACTCACCGCACGACCAGTCCTCGCCGGACAACACGCAGTAGTGGCCCCCGTCGGCGTCGCGGTAGATGACCAGGTCGTCGCTGCGGACGATCTGTCGGTCCGCATCCCGTGCCGCGACCATCGTCGAGCGGACACCGTCCTCCTCCTTCACCCAGACGACCGTCATCGCATCGAGGTCGAGGGTCGCGTCCGAGCCGGCCGGATCGGCTTCCTTGTCCTTCTCACCGTCCCCGTCGGCGGTTCCGCCCGGCGACTGGCGATCAGAGTCCTCCACCGGGTCTGGCCGTGACCGATCCGAGCCCTGTCCGTGCGATGACGCATCGGCCACCTCGTCGTCGCCGGTACCGGATGACCAGGCGGCCACAGCGATCACCATCAGCACGACGATCGTCGCACCGACGACGAGCGGATGGGTCCGGCGCCGGTCGCTTCGTTCTGGATGGGGTGTTCCGCTTGCGGCGGAGGGAACGACGACGAGCCCGGCACGGGTCGCCCCGTCGTAGAGCAGGATCGGGACGTGGGGATCGGCCACGGCTTCGTGCCCCGGCGCGAAACGCCGCCATGCCCCGGTGTGCGCCATCGAGCGCTCCCGCGCGTACTCCGCCGAGGGGAACAGAAGCGCGGACGGAGCGAGCCGCTGGGAGAGCGGGACCGGGGGGAACACGCGATCACGCTCGGTCGCCCACCGCTGCACCGACAGACCAGAGATGATCGCGCCGACGAGCCCAACGGCGAGGGCAGCGACCGCGAGACGCCCGTCGAGCACCCAGGCCCTCACATCCACGTCGCCTCGGTAGTTGGCTGCGGCGTGATCGCCGATGGCGAGCGCTGTGCAGAGCACGGCGGCGAGCCATGCAGGTCCCCGCCCGCGGTGCACCACGGCGATCCCGATGCCGAGACCGATCAGCGCGGTCCACCCCGCGTGGCCCACCACCAGTAGGGGATCGACGACGAACGACGGGGCCAGGAGCCCCGCGACGCCGTCGAACCCGCCCACGAGGGTACGTTCCCACAGCAGGTCCTCGTGGATGGCGAAACCGGCTCCCAGAGCGAACCCGGCCAGGCCGAAGTCGAGGACCGACAGCGAGCGGGTGCGGTCGCGCCGCCTGGCGATCACCACCACGACGAGTGGGAGCGCCTTCAGCACCTCCTCGAGGACGGGGACGACGCCGGCCGATGCCCAGTTCGTACCCTCGCCCGCCCACCGCGTGAGGGGCCCGTGGGCGACCTTCACCAGGATCGGAATCAGGAAGAAGCCGGTGAGCGTGAACCCGACGAGTCGCCGCACTGAGAGCGAGCGGCCCACGAGCAGGCCGATCGCGCTCACCCACACCAGCACCCATACGTGAGCGGACAGCGTCTCGGCGAAGCCGTTGTTGCCGTCGCCGAAGGTGAACCCCCGCCAGAGCGCAGCGGCGATCGTGACTGCCGCCGTCGCCCGCTGACCGATCTCGAACAACTGCGACCGGCGGGTGACCACCCGCAACCGCTCCTGCAGGGGTGGTGCATGCACCTCGGCCAGGTGTGAACCGTCGTCGGTCGACCAGATCGACGACGGTGGTGCGCTCACCGTCCCCACGAAGGGCTCTCGATGCTCCCGCCGCCCTGCGGGCCCGGCGCTCGCACCGTCGACTCGAGGTGTGAGAACAGGCCGAGGGCAGCGATCCCAGGAGTGGCCATGAGCGTTCGCGCCAGCTTCTCCCACTGACCGTCGCCCTGGTCGATCCACTTCACGAGCTTGTCGATGTTGGCGATCGACCACAGGTCCTGGAAGTCGGGAAACCAGAACGGGATGTCGTTGGCCGGTGGGCGCGCCGCCCGACGACGGCCTCGGGACAAGCCGGTGGACGGTCCGGAGAAGAGGATCGGGAACGGCGAGATCGGGCTGTTCCCCCCGCTGCCCAGATCGAGGAGGGCGAAGACCCCTGCGCCCACTGCTCCGCCGGCGATCACACCGACCACGAGGGCCGCGCCAAGTCCCGCTCCCAGGCTCGCGGCCAGCATCGTTCGCCGTGACATGAGGCGACTGTATGAAGGTGTCCTGTGAGGATCGTGAAAGGGTCGGCGTGCACGGCCCGCTGGCGCTGTCGGATCCGTCCGTGCTGCCAGGGATTAGAGTTCCCCCGGTGGGCGATCTCTCGAGGAACGAGCGTGGACGCGCGCGCCGTAGCTGAGTCCGACGACGCGCTGGCGGACGTGATCGGGCAGCTGGACCGCCGGCTCGAGGTGCTGGCGCTGGCCGGCGACCGCCGCCGGTTCTTCCTCGCGGTCTATCGCACCATGACCGTCGCGACCCGCGATGCCGTGCACGCCAACCGGTTCATGGACCCACCATGGACGGCGGACCTCACCAGTCGGTTCGCCCGCCTCTACTTCGACGCCGACGAGGCGTGGGCCGCACGCGGCCCGTGTCCCGGCCCTTGGTGCGCCGCGTTCGACGTGGCCGGTCGTGTCCGGGTCAACCCGGTGGAGCACGCTCTGCTCGGCATCAATGCCCACATCGTCTACGACCTCCCGCTGGCGGTCGCGTCCACCATGCTGGCCGCCGGGGACGTGGTCGACGGGGAGATCGCGGCGGCCACCCTGGCCCGCCGTCGTCACGACTACGAGGTCGTCAACCACGTCCTCGCGGGGACGATCGACAGCGCTCAGGAAGTGATCGCGTCGATGTCACGCATCACCGCGCTGGTCGACGGGGTGATGCTCCGCCTCGATGAGTACCTCGCCGAGGCGATGCTGCGCTTCTCTCGCACCCAGGGCTGGCACACCTCGGTGGCGCTCGCCGTGGCTCGCGACCAACGAGAGCGAGAAGCGGTCCGCGACCACCTCGACCGCGTGGCGTGCGGCTACGTGTCGCGCATCGATGTCACCCGGGTCGTGCCCACCCGCGTGGGCCGACTGCTCGTCGAGCGGGTTCGTCCTCCGTTCATGGATTGATCCGACG
>JAAZBK010000054.1 GCA_012513855.1 Acidimicrobiales bacterium | reverse complement strand
TCGTGCTCGTTCTGCTGCCACGCGGCGCCGACGCCGAGCACCAGGCGACCGCCCGACGCGTGATCGAGGGTGCTGGCCCACTTGGCCAGCACCGCGGGGTGCCGGTAGGTGACGCCCAGGACGATGGTGCCCAGCCGGACCCGCTCGGTGGCGCCGGCCAGCGCCGCGATCGTGGCGGTGGACTCCAGCAGCGGCGCCTCGACCGCACCGAAGGTGCCGCCGTCGCCCATGAAGTGGTCGGCCACGTACACGCCGTCCCAACCCGTCGACTCGACGTGGCCCACCAGCTCGGCCAGCTCCGGCCACGACTTCGACAACCAGGGCCAGACCGAGAAGCGCATGACGGTGACCCTACCGAGGACCCCTGAGGAGCCGGCCAGGCATTTGCCCGGTTGGTTCGTCGTGGTCGACGGTCTGCACGCCCGCCACGAATCCGGCGACGTAGCCCTGACCACGCTGCACCAGGCGGCGCCCACCGGCGGGAAGGTCGAAGGCCATCTTGGGGACGTCGAAGCCCAAGCCGTCGAAGTCGATCACGTTGATGTCGGCTCGGAGGCCGGGGGCGATCAGGCCCCGGTCCCGGAGGCCGTACAGCTCGGCCGTCTGGCGGGTCTGGCGGTGCACGACGTGCTCGAGCGGGAGCTTCGGGCCGCGGGTGCGGTCGCGCACCCAGTGGGTGAGCATGAAGGTGGGCATACCGCCGTCGCAGATGGCACCGCAGTGGGCACCGGCGTCGGACAACCCCATGCGGGTGCGGGGGTGGAGGGTGGCCTCGTACGTCATCGACAGGTCGCCGTAGGAGTAGTTGAAGAACGGCGTGTAGATCATGCCGTTGCCCTCGCTCGACGTGAGCTGGTCGAGCACCAACTGCATCCCCGGTACGCCCCGACGAGCGGCCACGGAGGCCACCGAATCCTCGGCCGTCGGCTCGTAGTCGATGTCGGCCCCGTCGACGATCCACATCCGGTCCAGCTTGTCGAGCACGACCTTCTCGAAGAAGCCGCCGTCGTCGGGCTCGTCGTGGATCAGGCGACGGCGGCGCTCCGGGTCGGCCAGGGCGACCAGCCGCTCAGGCATCGGGAGGTCGGCCACCTCCGTGTAGGCCGGATGGAACAGGAGCGGGTGGACGCTGCCGTGGAGCGAGTAGAGGATCCCGATGGACCGCCCCGCGAACTGCGCCACGATCGGCAGACCGTCGGCGGCCGCTTCGTCGAGCAGGCCGAGCACGTCTCGCCACACCTCGGGAGCGCTGTCGGGCTGGTTCACGTTGACGCTGATGGTCACGCCGGTGCGGCGGGCCAGGTCGACCATCCATGGCCACTCGGTCACCGGTAGCAGGGCGTGGTCCGGGGCGAACTGGAAAACGCCGTGGCCGACCTCTCCCATGGCCTCCGCGATCGCGGACAGCTCAGCGGCGTCGGCGTCGGTGCCCGGCACCAACTCACCGGCCTTCGACCTGTGCAGTGGGGTGCGGCTGGTGGAGAACCCCAGCGCTCCCGCCCGCAGAGCTTCGGCCACCAGCTTGCCCATCAGCTCGCGATCCTCGGCGGTGGCCGCTTCGTTGGCGGCGCCGCGCTCCCCCATCACGTAGGCGCGGAGCGGTCCGTGGGCGATCTGGGCGCCGATGTCGATCATCCGCGGCTGGGTGTCGATCACGTCGAGGTACTCGGGAAACGACGTCCACCCCCAGGTGATGCCCTCGGCCAGCGCCGAACCGGGGATGTCCTCGACCCCTTCCATGAGGTCGATCAGCCAATCGTGTCGGTCTGGTGCCGCCGGAGCGAAGCCCACGCCACAGTTGCCCATGACCACCGTGCTCACCCCGTGCCATGAACTGGGCGTGACGTAGGGATCCCAGGTGACCTGCGCGTCGTAGTGGGTGTGGATGTCGACGAATCCCGGCGTGACCAACAGGCCGTCGGCGTCGATCACCCGCCCGGACCCGCTGGTGGGCGCGGTACCGGCGTCTTCCACCGCGAGGATCCGATCCCCGTCGACGACCACATCGGCGTGTCGTTCCGGCGCTCCTGACCCGTCGACCAGGCGGGCGTTCCGAATGACGAGGTTGGCCATGCTTCGACAGTACCAACGAGCCTCATCGCTCCACACCGGGAGCTTCCGGCCCGCGGGCTCCTAGGTTGCAGGCGCTCCGATGACCGGGGGATCAGGTCGGCCGACCTGGGCGCAGACCGACCGGTAGAAGTCGAGGACGAGCTGGGCATCGACCACCAGATCGACCCTGCCGGTCTCGTCGAGGTTCAGGTTGGCGCCGTGGATGATGAAGCGGACATCTGTCACCCCTGTGTTCGATTCGGGGACCACGAGCGTGTGGGTGGAACCGGCCGGTTCGAACAGGTAGGACCCGGCCGTGTTCACCTCGGGGTACTCGGCGTACTTCCACGACCCGCTCACCGTGAACGCATAGACGGCCCCGGTGTGGCGATGGGTTTGCACGAAGGTGCCGGGAGCGAAGCGGTTGCGGACCACCCAGATGCCGGCGTCGAGGTCGACCTGGAGGAGCTGGAGCTCCTGACCGGGACCGAACTCGATGAACGGAAGTTCGTCTTCGCCGCGGTGCAGTGCCGCGGGTAGGTCGATGATGCTCATCGCACCAGCCAACCACGTTCAGCGACGACGGGCGCCCGTTCGCTCGAGTCCTCGGCTCTGACCTCAGACTTCCAGTGCCGGCAGCCCGTCGATGCTGGTCCGGTTCTTCTCCGACCAGTACTCAGCGAGGCCATCGGGTCCCTTGCGGCGGGCCCATTGTTGGAGCGTGGGCCGTTCCTCGACGAGCTCCATGAACGGAACGGCGTACCCGCACGACGACTGGATGCGCTCGATCTTCAGTTCCACTATCGCCCGGGTTCCCGGGAGGTCGGGGAACCGGCTGACCAGTTCGTCGAACCGAGCGGTTCCGACCTGGTGGCTGAGCCCGGTTCCGAAGAGCCGAAGCACCCGGGGCGGGCCCTGGAACGCACAGAACATGACCGTGAGGCGGCCGTTCTCACGAACGTGGGCGATGGTCTCGGCGCCACTGCCCGTGAGGTCGAGGTAGGCCACCGAGAGCGGCCCGAGCACCCGGAACGAATCGTGACCCTTGGGCGACACGTTGACATGACCGCCGTCGCTCGGAGCAGAGGCCACGAAGAAGATCGGCTGATCTTCCATCCACGTGGTCATCACTTCGTTGATCTCGTCGAGGACCTGTCCCATACGCCGATCGTGCCACGGTGTGGGCGGTCGCCCTCAACCCGGTCACTCCGCCGATGTCAGCCCCGACCAGCCGCGGCGGCAAAGGCACCTCGCCAGGTGATCCGTGACCCTCGGCGCAGCAGGACCTGGGCGTAGATGCGGCCGGTGAGCTTCCACACACCCCAGATGGACGCGACCAGCAGAACCAGCGCCACCGCGACCTCCCAGATCGCCGCCGCGCCGGCAGCCATCCGCATGGGCATCAGCAACGGCGCGACGGGAGGGATCATCGAAAGTATCGAACTGGCGGTGGAGTCCGGGATGTACCCCACCGTGAACACCAGCACGTAGGCACCGATGAGGGCGGTGAGGATAGGGGCCGAGGCAGCCTGGGCGTCTTCTTGACGGCTCACCAGCGAGCCGGCCATGGCGAAGAGCATCGAATAGAACGCGTAGCCGGTGAGGAACCACACGAGCGTCATGGGGATCGCCGACCAGATCGCCGACGGCACCTCGACCCCCGACAGCGCGAGCGAGACGAGCGAGGCGGCGACAGCCACCGTGAACTGCAACATGGCGGCCACACCGATGCCGATCACCTTGCCTGCCAGCAGTTGATCGGCCCGCACCCGGGCCAGCAGCAGTTCGACCACGGCCGTGGACTTCTCCTCCACCACCCCGCTGAGCACGTAGCCGCCGAAGGTCTGCAGTGACACGAACAGCAGGATCGCAGCAAGGGTGCCGGTGAGCACGGCCAGGCCGGTGTCGCCACCGTCCCCGTCGAGGCTCTCGCCCTCCAGCCTGGGAGGGCTGAGGACCGACTCGATCTGGTCGGGGGCCAGGCCGGCATCAGTAAGGCCGGACTCGATGGAGACCGACGCCCACGCCTGCTGGAAGATGGCGAGCACCTGGTCGTCGATTTCGTCGGCGAAGAGGACCACGAGATCCCCGGGGTCGAGCACGACGTCGACGTCGCCGGCCTCCAACGCCGAGCGAGCCTCGGCGGACCCGTCGTAGGAGCGCACCTCCGCCTCGCGGTCCAACGCTTCAGCCGTGGCCGATATGGCGTCGGCCATCCGATCGGCTTCGGGGCCCACCGTCGCGGCGTGGATGGTGCCCGGACCGTCGTCGCCCACGAAGCGGCTGCCGATCCCGATGCCCAGGATCACCAGCACCAGGAGGCCCGACAGGATGTAGAACGACTTGGCCCGCAACCGCTCCCGCACCTCGCGGGCGGCCACCAGGCGCACCGTGGCGAGGGTGCCGAGACCGGGCTCGTCGGTTCGCTGGCCGGTGCTCATCGGACCTCGCCTCCGACCACGGCCGGCTCCATGTGGTCACGGCCGACGGCCGCCAGGAAGATCTCCGAGAGGTCCGGCGGGCTGAAGCCGTAGCCGATCACGTCTCCACGGGCCCGGGCCTCGGCGATCACCACCTCCGGGTCGGTGTCGACCGCCACGTGGACCCGGTAGCGGCGGCCGTCGTCGGACTCGACCCGACCGTGAGCGGTGTCCCACGGCGTGACGGTGGCGAACTCCACCGCCACCACCCGGCTGGTGCTGGCCGACCTCAGCTCCGACACCTCGCCGCGCAGCACCACCCGACCGTCGTCGACGATCACCACCCCGCTGCAGACCTCGGCCACCAGGTCGAGCTGGTGGCTGCTGAGCAGCAGAGCGGTGCCCCGGGCGACCTCCTCGCGCAACAGGTCGCTGAGGGTGTCGACCGCGATCGGATCGAGCCCGGCGAAGGGCTCGTCGAGCACCAGCAGGTCCGGCTCGTCGAGCATCGCCAGGGCGAACTGGACCCTCTGCTGGTTGCCGCTGGACAGGGTCTGTATCTCGTCGTCGGCCCGCCCGGTCAACCCGAGGCGCTCCAGCCAGCGGTCGGTCGAAGCCGCGGCCGTCGACGCGCTGCGTCCTGAGAGACGGCCGTAGTAGACGAGGTGGTCGCGGACCCGCATCCGCGCGTACATGCCCCGCTCGGCCGGCATGTAGCCGAAGCGCCGGCGCGTGGCCAGGTCGACCGGCCGCCCGTCCCAGGTGACGGTGCCCCGGTCCATGGCCACGAGCTGCATGATCGCCCTCATGGTTGTGGTCTTGCCGGCCCCGTTGGGTCCGAGGAAGCCCACGATCTCGCCCCGCCGGACGGTCAACGACACGTCGTCGAGGGCGAGCAGCTCGCCGTATCGCTTGGTCAGACCGTCGACCTGCAGCATCCGGGCACGGTAACGGTGACGGCACCAGACCCCAACGACCAGACCCAACGACCCGATCTGCCTCGGTCGGCGCGATGCCTACCGAGGGCTGGCTAGAGCGGTGGCGCTCCGATCACAGGGGGGTCGGGCACGCCGGCCTGGGCGCACATGGATCGGTAGAAGTCGAGCACGAGCTGGGCATCGACCACCAGCTCGACGCGGCCCTCGGCGTCGAGGTTGAGGTTGGCGCCGTAGACCACGAAGCGCACGTCGGTGACCTCCGCGTTCGACTCGGGGACCACCAAGGTGTGGGTGGAGCCGGCCGGCTCGAACAGGTACGAACCGGCGGTGTTCACCTCGGGGTACTCGGCGTACTTCCACGAACCCGACGTGGTGAACGCGTGCACCGCTCCGGTGTGGCGGTGGGTCTGCACCTGGGT
>JAAZBK010000358.1 GCA_012513855.1 Acidimicrobiales bacterium | reverse complement strand
CAGATGCGCCAGCACGCCGGCTGTCGGGTGGTGCACGTGAACAGCGCCCCGAGCGCTGAGCTCGCCCGCCTCATGCCCCCGGGCGACCGGGTGATCCTCTCGCACGTGCACGACCTCGAGGTCGGGCTCACCCACCGCCTCGATCCACCCGACAGGGAGACCTTCCTGGCAGATGCTTCTCGGCTGTTCGCAGCATCGGAAGCGGTGAGGTCGAACCTGGTGGCAAAGCACGGCGTGGATCGCTCGAAGGTGGAGGTCCACTTCGAGATGGTCGACAGCGGTCCGGTGCACGACGTCGACCGCAACCCGGCCGCTGTGGCTGCCGGTCGAGCGCGTCGAGGGCTTCCGGCCGACGGGTTCCTCGTGGGAGCCAGCGGCACCCTGGACTGGCGGAAGGCTCCTGATCTCTTCCTCCGGGTCGCCTGGCACCTGAGCCGCCGACCCGGGAGCGAGCCGGTCTCGTTCGTGTGGATCGGTGGCACGCCCGAGACCGTCAGCCGAGCACGTGAGGAGGCTCGCCGGGCGGGGGTGGCCGATCGAGTGCACTTCGTGGGTGTGCAGGCCGATCCGGTCGAGTGGTTCGGCCTGCTCGACGTGTTCGCCCTGACATCTCGTGAAGACCCGTTCCCTCTGGTCTGCCTCGAGGCGGCGTCGGTGGGAGTGCCGGTGGTGGCCTTCGACAACGGCGGCATGCCGGAGCTCCTCAGCCAGGGCTGCGGCTCGGTCGCCGCCTATCCTGACGTCGCCGACTTCGCTTGGAAGGTCGATGAGCTGCTCCGCGATCCGATCCGCCGGCGGAGCATGGGGGAACGAGGGAGAGGGTTGATCACCAGGAACCACGACGTGAACGTCCTGGCGCCGAAGTTGTGGGCCGACATCGAACCTTGGCTGCCATGACCACCCCAGCGCCCTGGACGGTGGTGAGCCACACGGCCGACGACAGCGTCCCGGCTGTGACCGTCGCCCACCTGATGGCATGGCTGGACCGAGACCCGCGCGTGGATCTGCACACGGTGCTCTGGTCGCGGGGGCACAACTCGCCGCAGCGCTACGACTTCGGCCGGTTGGCCAACGTGGCGGAGGCCCACGACGTGTTTCCCGCAGGCTTGTTGAGGCGGGTGGGACTGTCCCGCGTCGGAGGCGTGCTCGCAGGCCGGGCCGTTCGCCGCACGCTCAGGTCGGTTCCGGCCGAGGGGGTGCTGTACCTCAGCTCGGCGTTCGCCGCTCCGGTGCTCCGGTACCTTCCCGCCGGAGAGCGCACCGTGGTGACCCACCTGCACGGGATCGATCGGGAGGCAGTTCCACCGTTGAGCCAGGAGAGGGTGGATCAGATCCGCGCGGTGACCGACGTCTGGCTGGCCGTCGACGAGAAGACCCGTGCCTGGGCTGCGAAGGCGTGGGAGATCGACCCCGACGCCATCGTGGTGGTGCCCGAGCCGGTCGACCTGTCTGGGGCCAACCGGGCCGGAAGATCTCCCGATCCCACCCGGCTACGGCTCGGCATCCGGGGTGCGGCGTGGTTCCGCACCGATCACACCGCGCGCCTGGTGCAACGGTTGCAGCGGGTGCGACCCGCCCTCTCCATCGAGCTCGTCTGGGCCGAGGTGATCGGTTCCCCCGATCACCTCGCCCCACTGCTCCACGACCTCGAGCGGTTGGGTGTGTCGGCGAACCTCCAACTCCCTCGGACGTCGGACGAGGTGGTGGAGGCCATGGACGACATCGACGTGTTGGTCATGACCACACCTGACGACGACTCGCCGTGGTCGGTGCACGAGGCCTTGTCCCGTGGGGTGCCGGTCGTGGGCTTCTCCACCCACGGTCTCGCTTCGACCATCGACGGCGCGTTCGGGATGGTGGTGCCCTACCTCGATGTCGTCGGCCTCGCCGATGCGGTGATCGCCCTGCACGAACAGGACGATTCCGCGGCGTCGCCCGACGTGGTCCGGCGCCGGGAGGAGCTGAGGAGCCGAGACGTGGATGTGGTCGGACCGAGACTGCTCGCCCTGGTCGAGGACCTGCGATGAGCGACCGGACCCCCGTGCTCTTCGTGTCGCACGAGGGGACGTTGACGGGCGCGCCGATGATGTTGCTCCACTTCGTGCGGTGGCTGCGCGACAACTCCCAGGTGGAGCCGCGAATGGTCCTCCTCCGCGGCGGGCCCCTCGCTGAACGCTTCGCAGAGGTCGGCCCGACCCTTGTGCTGGGCGAAGACGTCGGTTGGCCCGGATCGACGTCCGCGGAGGATCGGCTGGAGGAGCAGGGCCGGCACGCTGAGGCTCAGGAGGCGCGCTCCCGCCGGGTCAGACCGACGCTGGCGGAGGTGGCCGACCTGCCCATCGCGTACGTGAACAGCGCGGCGAGCCTCCGGATCCTCCACCACCTGCCCAGGGCGCAGACGGCCATCGCTCACGTCCACGAGCTCGAATCGGCGCTCCAGTGGGCGATGCTTCCGGAGGACCACTCGCTGCTGGCCCGCCGGGTCGATCACTTCGTCGCCGCTGCCGACTGCGTGGCCGACAACCTCGTCGAACGCCATGGCGTGGCGCGAACCGATGTCACCCGGGTCTACGAGTTCATCGACACCGGCCGGGCTCTGTCGTCTTCCCCTGACGGTCGCGAAGCGGTGAGGTCCCAACTCGGACTCGCTCCGGATGCCGCGGTCATCGGCGGTTGTGGGTTCGCCGACTGGCGCAAGGGCATCGACCTGTTCGTGCAGCTCGCTCGGCACGTGGCCCTCCTCGGCCGCGACGACGTGCACTTCGTCTGGTTGGGTGGCCGGGCGGGTGGCACCGAGCACGAGCAGCTGGACTTCGACATCGCCCAGGCCGGCCTGGGAGACCGCTTCCACATGGTCGGCCTCCAGGACAACCCCTTCGACTGGTATCGGGCGTTCGACGTCTTCGCCCTCACATCACGTGAGGACCCCTACCCGCTGGTCGGTCTCGAGACGAGCGTGCTCGGCGTCCCGATGGTCTGCTTCGACCGGTCGGGCGGCATGACCGAGTTCGTCACCCGCCACGCGGAGGAGAACGGTTCTGCTGGGGTCATCGTTCCGTACATCGACGTCGAGGCCATGGCCGACGCGGCGATCCGCCTCATCGACGATCCCGCGGAGCGAGCAGCCATGGGCGCCCGCGCCTCGCGCACGGTCGTGGCCGAGCACGAGGTGGAGGTGGTGGGCCCTCAGCTGCTGCGGGTGATCGAGAACGTCACCGGGCTCCGGCTTCGATGAGGTCGCGGATCGACGTCTCCGTCATCGTCCCCACCTACCAGGGCGCTGCCTACGTCGACGACTGCATGCGGAGCATCGCGGCCCAGGACCTGTCCGGGGTGGAGGTCCTCGTGGTCGACGACGGATCCACCGACGAGACGGTGGCGCTGGTGTCGTCCCATGCAGATCGGATCCCCGATCTTCGGGTGGTGTCCAACCCGCAGCGACTCGGTGCCGTGGCCAACGTGAACCGCTGCTTCGAACTCGCCCGTGGGCGCTGGATCAAGCCGGTGTTCCAGGATGACCTGATCGAGGAGGGCTGCCTCGCAGCCATGCGAGCTGCGCGCCGACGTGGCGTTCCGGTGGTGGTGTGCGGCCGTCGGTACCGCTACGAGGGCGGAGCGCCCGACTGGCAGAGGGAGGCGTGTGAGCACCTGCTGGAGCAGTCGTTGGTGTCTCGCTTCGGTGGCGGGTTCGTCAGCGGTGCCGTGGTGGCCGACCTCGCGGTGGAGATGGTGGAGCGGCGGGTGCCCCAGCTCAACTTCGTCGGCGAACCGGTCTCGTGGATGATCGAGCGGCGCGCTGCGTTGAAGGCCGGTGGCTTCGACGAGGGATACGTCCAGCTATGGGACTACGAGTTGCCGCTGCGCTTGGCGACAGAGAAGGGGATCGTCCTCGTCGATGAGCCACTGGCCACCTTCCGTGTCCACGGCGACAGCGAGACGGCGCGGAACCTGTCGGGTTCGGCCTTCGCCATCAACGTCCTCGACCGCCTCCGGATCCAGGTGGCCTACGCGACCGGCAGCGGTCACCGGGCGGTCCGCGGTGCAGCACTGCGACCGGATCCACCCGTCGGGCTCCTGGCCACGGCCATGGGAGTCGCTGCGGCGGCCCGGAGGATCGCGTCGGAGCTTCCGGCCGACGAGCAGTCCTCGGCGATCCGTGAGATCGACGCCGTGACCGCCCCGCTTCCGGATGAGGTTCCCGAGGGAGCGCCCAGCCCCTGGGACGCGCGGAACGCCGAGATGGCCCTACTGCTCGAGCTGTCCGATCGCGATCTACCCGACCACCTGCTCGACGACCCTGGGGATGGCGGGTCCGGGACCGAGACGGCCGCCGTGATCACCGAGGCGTCCGAGGCGACGGAGGAGCGGGCCGACGAGTCGGTGGCCCCTGGAGCCGTGGGTGTGGAGGGGCAGGTCACGGGCGCGTCGGGTGTCGGTCGGCTGAGGCGGGCAGCGCGGGCCCTTCGAACCAACCAGTGGTGGGGGCACATGCTCGGCCCGATCACGGCCTCGGCGTGCCTCCAGCTCGGGTGGCGCCAGGTCCCACCAGGGGCTGGCATCGCGCGGGTGTTGGGCCTGTTGTGGGTCTCCGTGTTCCTCGCCGCCTACGGCTACGTGGTGAACGACGCGAGCGACGTCGAGTCCGATCGCATCGCCGGCAAGTCGAACTCGATGGGGGGCCTCCCGGTTCTGGCACGACTGGGTGTGGTGGTCGCCTTCGCAGCCGTCGGGGCGTTGCCGTGGCTGGTGATCGACCTGGAGCCCCCGGCCCTGATCGTGCTGCTCGCCGTCTACCTCTGCCCGCTGGTCTATTCGATTCCACCCGTCCGGTTGAAGGAGCGGGTGGTCGGTCCGCTGATCGATGCGTCGAACGCCTTCGTCCTTCCCGCGCTGTTCACGATCTTCCTCTTCTCGCCCCTGGGCGACGCGACGGGCCCGCCGGCGTTGATGCTCGCGGGAACGCTCCTGTGGACCGCCAGCTTCGGACTCCGGGCGATCCTCAAGCACCAGATCGACGACGCCGACAACGACAGGTCGTCGGGCACGAAGACGCTGGTGCTGCTGATCGGCGAGAGCAGGGCGAGGCGCCTGTCGCACTGGATCGTCTTCCCGATGGAGCTGCTGGGCCTGGCCCTGCTCGTTGCCACGGTGGCCACCTGGTCGTGGGGCACCGTGGCGGTGGGCGTGGGGTACGCGGCGCTGTTCCACGGGATGCGCCTGACCGGCGTGATCGACCGGGGGCTGGCCACCACCACCCTCGATCGGGGATGGTGGATGACCTGGTACCAGGTGTGGCCCGCGCTGTTGCTCAGCCTCGGACTGGCGGTGTGGGAGCCGTGGTACCTCGTGGTCACGGGCCTCGTCGTCGCCCTGTTCTGGCCGAGGGTCCCCAACGCGACGTCGATCTTCGTGCGGGAGGCGCGACGTGAGCTGCGTCGCCACCTCCGTGGGCGGTGACGGGGTGAAGATCGCGCTCCTCAGCTACGAGCTCCCGCCCGACACGGGCTTCGGTGGCATCGGCACCTACACCTGGTACCAGGCTCGGGCCCTGGTCAGGCTGGGTCACGACGTGCGAGTGGTGGCTGGCGCGCTCGAACCCGGCTGCCACCACAGCGAGGTCGACGGGGTCAAGATCACCCGCGTGCTCGACGACGGTCCGTTCGCCGGCGCGATCCGGGGAATGCTCGACGACGGTCTCGGCTGGGCACCGAACCGGATCCGCACGGCTTCGGGAGCCTTCCACGCCCTGCGGGACCTGCTCGAACAGGAGAGCTACGACGTGGTCGAGTACCCGGAGTGCGGTGGGGACGGGATGATCGTGTCGACGATGCTCCCGGTCCGGACCTGCGTGCGCTTCCACAGCCCGGCTGCGCTGATCATGGGTTCCTATCCCGTGAGCGAGGCCGACCTGGAGGCGACCTCGTTCCTCGAACAGATCGGTATCGATCAGGCCGACGTCCGTACCGCCCCGTCGACCTTCATGGCGTCGGAGGTCGTCGACCGTCTCGGGGTCACGACGCCGGTCCACGTCATCCCCAACGGCATCGACCTCGGTTCGCTGGACAGCGCGAGCTCACCCGAGGTGGTGGAGCGCTTCGAGCTGCCGACGCGACCCGATCTGGTCACGGTGCTGTTCGCGAGCAGGCTGGAACGACGCAAGGGCGCGCACCTGCTCGCCGAGGTGTGCGCGCAGGTGCTGGGCCGAGACCCGCGGGTGCACTTCCTGGTGGCGGGGGCCGACGTCGACGGTCTGGTCGACGGCGTGATCCGGCCCCGGCTGGCTGCTGAGGGCCTCGACGACCGGTTCCGGTACCTGAACCGGCTAGCTCTGCCCGAGGTCCGGGAGTTGCTCAAGCACGTCGACGTCCAGCTACTGCCGACCACGTGGGACAACGCCCCGTACGCCTGCCTGGAAGCCATGGCGGCCGGTGTCGCGGTGGTCACCTCCGACCTGGGTGGCATGCCCGAGATGATCGAGCACGAACGGACCGGACTCCTCTCGACCCCTCACGACCCGCACTCGTTCGCCACCAACGTCCTGCGGCTCGCCGATGACCGAGCGCTGAGGGAGCGACTGGGCGCGCAGGCTCGGGCCGAGGTGGAGGCTCGCTTCACCGACACCGCCATGGCAAGGGCGACGGTCGAGCTGTGGAGGAGCTCCTTCGGCCTCGGCGCCTAGCCCATCGCCGTCTGCTCGAGCTTCAGATCGGCAGGTCGCCGGTGCCGGTGCGGGTGCTGCCGTGGTCGCGGTAGGCGGCGATGGTGCGCTGGGCGATGCGCATCTGGTGGATCTCGTCGGCGCCGTCGGCGAAGCGGGCCCAGCGGGCGTGCTGGTACATGTGGGCCAGGGGGGTGTCGGTGCTGTAGCCGAGGGCGCCGTGGACCTGGATCGACCGGTCGATCACCCGTCCGAGCATGTTGGCCACGAAGTGCTTGGCCATCGACACCTCGCTCTTGAAGTCGAGCTTGTTGTCGATCCGGTAGGCGGCGTGCAGCACCATGAGCTTGGCCTGGTACAGCTCCATGGTGGAGTCGGCGATCATCCACTGGATGCCCTGCTTCTCGGCCAGCATCGACCCGTGGGCGTAGCGGTTCAGCGAGCGGTCGACCATCATGTCGAGCGCGGTCTCGGCCTGGGCGATCCAGCGCATGCAGTGGGCGAGGCGGGCCGGGCCGAGGCGGTACTGGCCCAGCATGTGGCCCTGCCCCCGACCGCCGAGGATGTTCTCGTTCGGCACCCGCAGGTCCTCGATCACGATCTCGGAGTGGCCGGTGCCGCCGTGCATGGTCTCCACCTCACGCACCCGGTTCCACCCGTCGGAGGGGATGTCGACCAGGAACGCGGTGTTGGCGGCCTGGGGCAGGTCGGGGTTGTCCTCGGTGCGGGCCAGGAGGATGGCGAAGCTCGCCCGGCGGGCGTTGGAGATGAACCACTTGTGCCCGTTGATGACCCACTCGTCGCCGTCCTGGACGGCGGTGGTGCGGATGAGCGTGGGGTCGGAGCCGGCCACCTCGGGCTCGGTCATGGCGAAGCAGCTCATCTTGACGCCCTCGCACAGCGGGCGGAGGTACTTCTCCTTCTGGGCGTCGGTGGCCCAGTGGAGGAGCGTGTGCATGTTGCCCTCGTCGGGCGCCATGCAGTTGAAGACGAACGGCCCGTAGTACGCCTTGGCCGCCTCGGCCTGGACCATCGCCAGCTCGACGTGGCCCAACCCCATGCCGCCCCACTCCTCGGGCATGTGCGGCAGCCAGATCCCGGCCTCCTGTGCCTTGGCCCGCATGCCGAAGAGGGCGTTGATGTAGTCGGCCCGGTCCTCGATGTGGTCGGGGTCGGTCAGTTCGGCCTCGGTGGGCTTGACCACCTCGTCGATGAAGGTGCGCACCCGCATCCGCAGGTCTTCGAGCTCGGGCGAGAGGGTGAAGTCGATGGCCATGGACGGCAAGCTACCGCGCCCCCGAGCGGTTGTCTTGACCCGCGGGTCAAGTCACGCCGCGGGTCAGGCCGCGGTCATCCGCTGCCGACCCGCGGTTGAGCCATGATCGATGGGTGAACGATTCGCCGCCCACCGGACTCGACCCCGACGAACGGGCCGCGGTGCGAGCGTTCCTCCAACGGGCCGAGGTGCGCCTGTCGACGGTCCACCGCGTGGCCACAGCGCTGCTCTCGGGCGCCGGGTTGATGGTCCTGCTGCCGGTGGTGGGCCGCGACGCGGTGGCGGAGGTGATCCGGCACATCTTCACCGGCACGGTCGACGTCCCCCACGTCCTGCTCGGGGTGGCGGTGCTGGTGGCGTTCAGCGTGCCGGTGGTGTCGCTGGTGATGGTGTTCCGGGATCTCACCGAGTTCTACTTCCACGCCACCCACGTGCAGCACGCCGGTGAGGACACCTTCGCCCCGCGCTTCACGCTCACCGGTCTCCGGCTCCCGGCCGACGAGCTGGGCTCGGTGGGTCGCGCCACCCTGGCCCGGGAGAGATCGAGCGCCGGGGCGGTCGAACTCCTCGTTCCCGACAACGACGCCGCCCGCGCCCGCATCGATGCCCGCATGATGGGCTACGGAGATCTCGGCGTCAGGCCCCGGGGCGACGTCGGGAAGCTCGACGACGACGACGGGCTGACGCGGTCGGAACCCGAGCCGGTGGGCGCGGATGCGCCCGGCATGTCACCGCCCGGTCGGTCCCGAGCCACCGCCGGCGACCTGGCCCGTGCCGAAGCGCTGTTCGTCCTCGCCGCGTCTCGCGACCGGATGATGCTCGAGGAGGTAGCCAAGGTCGAGTACGGCCTGGTGCGCCACGTGATGCGGATCCAGACCATCGTGCTGCGCTACGTGAAGGCGCTGTTCGCGCTGCTCACCACGGCCCTCGCCATCTTCGGTGCCGCCGCGGTGGTGACCGGCAAGCCCACCATCGGCGCGGCCGACGATGCCTGGCTCGCGGCCATATGGATGCTCTGGGCCCCGGTGGTGGTGATGGCCGTGTCGACCCCCGTCCGCTGGCTCGACGGGCTCCTGAGGCGGGAGGGGGCCACCGCCAACGCGGTCGGACACGACATGGCGTTCACCCAGGT
>JAAZBK010000053.1 GCA_012513855.1 Acidimicrobiales bacterium | reverse complement strand
CCAGTGCTGATGGTCGGGTCCGGTACGTCGAGCGGATCGTCGGGGAGGTCGCTCAGCCGACTCGGGTCCAGGCCCTTTCGCCGACGGGCCTCACGAACGAAGTCCGCCACCGACGAACCTGACACCTCAGGTCCGCCACCGGCCCGGACGTCCCGTTCGGAGCCGGCGCCGCCATCGACGCCATCCCCTTCTGCGCTGGCCCACTGATCCCTTTCAGCGCGGGCACGATCATCACCGGTCCGCTCATCACCGACCTGCTCGTCGCGCTCCGGTTCGGCACCGCCGTGGTCCGGTGGCTGCTCTTCGTCCATGACCCCATTCTCCGCAGGGGGTATGACAAGAGAGGCCCAAAACAGTGGAGATCAACAAGACAATCTCAACATTCACTGACAGTGGCAGAGGGGTCACTAGGCGAAGGGGGTTGTCCGTGTCGTGCCGCCCTCTGCGCCGGACCACCAGCGTCGGCTCGGGCAGGGCACCGATCGCCAGCGGCTGAGGCATGCAACGGCAACGGCAACGGCAATCGCAAGGGCAACGGGCATCGGCACGGCAACGGTCATACGCGCACGCCATCCGCGTATGGTTCTGCGATGTCATCGGCTGGACGGGTGGGGGCGGCCGGGCGTAGCGCGCTCATCGCCGGTGGCGGACCTGGCGGGCTGGCGGCGGCGCTGTGCCTCTCGCGCACGGGCTGGGACGTGACCGTGCTCGAACGAGGACCTGGCCCCGACCGGACCGGAGCCGCCATCGCCCTGCAACCGAACGGCTTGGCGGTCCTCGACGCGCTGGGGGTGGCCGGGCGACTGGTGGAGCGGGGCTCCGGCGTTCCCGCTCTCGTGGTGTACACGCCGAGCGGGGATGTCCTTCAGGAGATCTCTCCGCCACCCTTCCTCGGCCACCACGCTGCCGTGGTCGTTCGTCGCTCCGTCCTCGCAGACGTCTTGACCGAGGCGATCGCAGCCCGGCCGAACGTCGAACTGCGATACGACACGGCCGTTCTCGCCGCCGATCGGCACGGACGGGTGAAGGTCGTGCCCGCAGGATCAGTCGCGTCGAGCCACGACGGCACGATCGACGACGACATGTTCGAAGACGACACGTTCGAAGACGACCGGTCTGGCGGGGCCACGATCGACCGAATCGCCTCCGGCGCCACTTCGGCCGGCACCGGAGCACTCGAGGCCGATCTGGTCGTCGGGGCCGATGGCGTCGGCTCCCGGGTGCGCCGATCGGGTGCCTTCGGGCCCGGCCCCATCACCTCGCGCTACCGGTACGCACGCTGGATCATCGAGGGGGTGGTCGGCCAGCAGCCGGGTGAGTGCTGGTCGCCCGGTGGGTTGATGGGGTGGGCCGACATCGGTGATGGACACTCGTACTGGTACGCCAGTCTCGGCGATCCAGAGGTGTCGGCGGCGGTCGACGAGGGCGATCGAGACCGCTTCGTGCGGCGTTGGCAGACGCTGGTCCCGTTCGTGGCCGATGGCATCGCCCTGTTGCCCGACCTGGACCGCGTGTTGGTGAACGAAGCTCCCCGCGTGAGGTGCCGGAGGTGGGTCGACGGGCGGGTGGCCCTGCTCGGCGATGCAGCCCACGCCATGGCGCCGAACCTCGGCCAGGGGGCCAACAGCGCCTTCGTCGACGCCGCGGTGCTGGCGCTGGCCGTGCGAGAGGGCCCGGTGACCCAAGGCCTCGACGACTACCAGCGGTCGAGGCGGCGCAAGGTCGCTCGGGTGCAGCGCTCGGCCGACCTGCTCGCTCGGGTCTCCCACATCGAGCAGCCCGTGGTGCGGCGGATCCGCGACCGCGTGGTGGGCGCAGCGGCTCACCCACGCCTCGTGGCCGGTCAGGTGCGTGCGGCCTTCCAGGTGGATCCTGCGGGGTTGAGGTCAGACCTGCGAGCGGTTCTCGGTTGACCGGATCCTCCGCTGAACGGACCTTCGGCTGACCGGACCCTTCGACTGACCAGACCTTCGGCTGAACGGACCGTCGGCCAGCGAACGTGGACGGCGAGCGAGCGGGAGATCTTTGGACGAGACTGGCTCCGTCCATGAAGTCCGCCGACGACGCACGTGCCGGGCCGGTGCCCGGTCGGAGGGGCTGATCGATTTGAGCAACGAGGTGTGGCCCTCGATCCCGGTCGACGGTTGGGTGGACACCCGCGACACGCTCCACCTCTACACCCAGGTGGTGGGCAAGATCCGCCTGGCGAACGAGCCGGTGTCGAACCACTGGTGGAACGTGCCGCTGTACCTGACCGCCCGGGGCCTGACCACCTCACCCATGCCCCACCACAGCGGTCGGACCTTCCAGATCGACTTCGACTTCATCGATCATCGGCTCGACGTGGCCACCGCGGCCGGCGAGGTGCGCTCGATCGACCTGATCCCCCGGTCGGTGGCGGAGTTCCACCAACTCGTGATGGAGACCCTCGATGATCTCGATCTGAGCACCGAGATCTGGCCGATGCCCGTCGAGATCCCCGACGCCATCCCGTTCCCCGACGACACGGCCCACGCGAGCTACGACGCCGACGCGGTCCACCGGTTCTGGTCGGCGCTGGTGGAGACCGAGCGGGTGATGAAGGTGTTCCGCTCCCGGTTCGTCGGCAAGGCGAGCCCGATCCACTTCTTCTGGGGTGCGGTCGACCTGGCCTACACCCGGTTCTCGGGCCGCACCGCTCCGCCGCATCCCGGGGGTGCCCCGAACTGCGGTCCTCACGTGATGTGGGAGGCGTACTCCCACGAGGTGAGCAGCTGCGGCTACTGGCCGGGGGCGCCGGGCGAGGAGGGGATCTTCTACGCCTACGCCTACCCCGAACCGCCCGGCTACCGGGACGCTTCGGTGGGACCGGAGGGAGCACGCTGGGACCACGAGCTGGGCGAGTTCGTCCTGCCCTACGAACTGGT
>JAAZBK010000357.1 GCA_012513855.1 Acidimicrobiales bacterium | reverse complement strand
GAGCACCCGCTTGCCCTCCACCGACCCGAGCAGGCGAAGATCGGCCTCGCTGGGGATGTCGGTGCCGTAGACCACCGCGGAGGCCCGTCCGGCGTCGGTGGGGCGGGCGGTGGTGAAGCGGTGCCAGGGCGCGTTCGACGGGGTCCCCGAGACGTCGGAGAGCTGGGATGCGTCGTCGTCCATGCTCTGAGTCTGCCGCCCGGACGCGGCCGATCCCGGGACCCTTCGATCGGCCGGGCCGGGGTGGGGGAGCGGCTCGGCGGATCACGACCTACCCTGATCCGTCGTGGGATTCCGACCCGACGCCGTGCGGGGCTCAGGCCCCGGAGAGATCGACTACCGCCTCGCGCGGCAGTCGGTCCTGTCGGAGTTTCGCAAGGGTCGGATCGCCCGCCACGAGATCTGCGACGCCCACCCCGAACTGGCTCGGGCGGCACGCGAGTGCGGTGAACCCACGTCTCTCGTCTGCCCGGTCTGCGGCGAGACCAACGTCGTGCTCGTCACCTACGTGTTCGGCCCCCGCCTTCCGGCCTTCGGTCGCTGCATCACCTCCAAGAAGGAGCTGCTGGCCATCGCCAAGCGCTCCGGTGAGTTCACCTGCTACGTGGTGGAGGTGTGTCCGGAGTGCTCCTGGAACCACCTGGCGAGAACCTTCCTGCTGTCGCCTGGGCGGCGGGGAAAGGTCGCCGCTCGTTGACCGATCGGCGTGCTCGCCGCCCCGGCGCGACCTGCTGAACGGCCCAGGGGGTTGGTAGCGTTGCCGTTCGCTCCCGCCTGCCGCGACAGGCGCGTCAGGCCTCCCGAGAGCCCCTTCCACCCATGCGCACCCGAACCAGAAAGCCGGTACCGGTCCACAACCTGAAGGTGACGCGCCAGGGCAAGGTGAAGAAGCGCAGCATCGTGTGGCGCTGGCGCCGGGCGTTCTACGTGCTGGCGCTCGTGCTCACCGTCGGGATCGCCGGCGTCATCTACGTCCTCACCCGCATCGACCTGCCCGGCGACCCCCGCTTCGAGGACGCCTACAAGCAGACGTCGTTCGTGTGCTCGGCCGAGGTGCAGGTGAACTGCAACGCCCAGAACGCCATGGCGCAGCTGCACGGCGTGGAGGACCGCGAGCTGGTCACCTACGAGGAGATCCCCGACGTCCTCAAGAACGCGGTGATCGCCGCCGAGGACCGCGACTTCTTCGAGCACAACGGCGTCGACCCCATCGGCATCTCCCGCGCCGCCTACCACGACATCCGCGGAACTTCGGAGTCCCGGCAGGGCGGCTCCACCATCACCCAGCAGTACGTGAAGAAGACGTACCTCACGGCTGAGCAGACCTTCACCCGCAAGATCAAGGAAGCGGTGATGGCGATCAAGCTCGAGCAGGAGCTCCCCAAGGAGGAGATCCTCACCCGCTACCTCAACACCGTGTACTTCGGCCGGGGCGCCTACGGGGTCCAGGCGGCGTCGCGGGCCTGGTTCGGGCACGACATCGAGGCCCTCGACGCTGGTGAGTCCGCCTTCCTGGCCGGGCTGTTGCGCAACCCCAACGGCGCCGACCCCTACAAGGGCGACCATTCCTTGGCCGAGGCCGAGCGACGTCGGTCCGTGGTGCTGTTCGCCATGGTCGAGGAGGGCTACATCACCCCCGACGAGCAGGACGCGTTCAACGACGTGCCCATGGATCCCGACGCCCCCGGGGTCGAAGCCGCCGACCGGTTCATCGATCCGCCGCCCGTCCCGTCGACGCTCGGCGAGAACGTGGCCGGCGCGGAGTGGGGGAGCGAGTACTTCGCCGAGTACGTCCGCCAGTGGCTGCTCGACGAGTTCGGAGAGGACCTCGTGTACGGCGGGGGGCTCAAGGTGTACACCACGCTCGACCAGCGACTTCAGAAGGCGGCCTACGAGGCGGTCACCACCACGCTCGACCGTGACGGTGATCCGTCCGGGGCGTTGGTGGCCATCGACGACCAGGGTCAGGTCAAGGCGATGATGGGCGGCACCGACTACGCCAACAACAAGTACAACCTGGCCACCGGCGCTCGCGATGCCGCCATCGTGGGGCGCCAGGGGGGTTCCACGTTCAAGGCCTTCGCCCTGGCTGAGGCGGTCCGCCAGGGCTACTCGATCAGGTCGGTGCTACCGGCGCCGTCCTCGGTCGACATAACCGATCCGGTGTGCCTGGCCGGCGTCGACAAGTGGACGGTGCGGGGCGGATCGGGCGGTACCGCCTCGCTGGTCAACGCCACCCGGAACTCCTACAACACCGCCTTCGCCCAGCTCATGGTCGACCTCGGGCCCGAGAGCGTCGTCCAGATGGCTCGCGACCTCGGCGTGGAGGCTCCCGGGCTGGAGCCTCATTGCGCCATGGTCCTCGGCTCCGAGAACGCCACCGTGCTCGACATGGCCGCCGCCTACTCGACCTTCATGAACGAGGGGACGTCCAAGCGCCCGATCGTTGTCACCCGGGTCGAGTTCCCCGACGGCACCGTGCGGAACTACGTGCCCGAGGAGAAGGAGGTGCTGACCCCGGAGCAGGCCGGTCGGGTCACCTACGCCCTCGAACAGGTGATCAAGGGCGGCACCGGCCGTCAGGCCAACATCGGCCGGCCGGCCGCGGGCAAGACCGGCACCACCCAGGCCAACGCCGACGCCTGGTTCGTGGGCTACACCCCCTCACTCACCGCCGCGGTGTGGATGGGCTACCCCGACGGAATGATCTCGATGACCAACGTCCACGGGATGTCGGTGCAGGGCGGCAACTTCCCGTCGCGCATCTGGAACAAGTTCATGACCGCGGCCACCGCCAACGTCGAGGCCGAGGAGTTCACCGAGTGGGACGACGACGTCCTCGGTGAGGGCGAACCGCTGAGCACGCTGGGGATGGGCTCCATAGCGTCGACGTCGGGCTCCGGATCCGGTGACCAGACGCCCACCACGGAGTCGTCGGGTACGGCCACCACCGAGGCACCCCCCACGACGACGGCCGACGACGACGCCGGTTCCGACGACTCGACCCCTGAGACCACCACGCCTGAGACCACGGCTCCCGCCACCACGGCCCCGGCCACCACGGCACCCACCCCCACCACCGCGGCACCCGCCGCAGACGGCTCCGAAGCGGCTGCGGGGTCGCCACCAGCCGGCGGGTAGCCCGGCGAGGGCCGGCTCAGATCAGCTGGTGCGCGTAGGTGACCCGACAGATCGGGCACCATGTCTCGAACTCGTCGGCGAGCTGCTCGTCGACCACCTGGTGGGTGAGGGGGTCGACCTTGAGGTAGATGCGCTGCACCGTCTTCATGTCGGTGCCGGAGTCGCCGCAGGAGTCACATCGATCGCTCACCCGGACGACGGTACCGGGCACGGATCCGGTTCCGTCGGGAATGGATCGGGCGGAGCGGGCGGTTCTAGGGTTTTGACACCGCCGGCAGCCACGGGGCGCTGGACGGGACAACCCAAGGAGGCTCACATGAGCTCGACCCCCTCTACCTCGTCGTCCGCGACTCCGGTGACGGTTCCGGCCGTGCGCGCCCGCAAGGTGCGCGACGGATCCGAACCGATGGTGATGGTCACCGCCTACGACGCGCCCGGGGCGCGGATCGCCAGCGAAGCCGGGGTCGACATGATCCTGGTGGGCGATTCCCTGGCCATGGTGGTGCTCGGCTACGACGACACGCTCCAGGTCACGGTGGACGACATCGCCCACCACACCGCCGCGGTCGCCCGGGCGAAGCCCGACCCGCTGATCGTGGCCGACCTGCCGTGGCTCAGCTACCACGTGTCGGTCGAGGACACCGTCCGGAACGCGGCCGTCCTGGTCAGGGCCGGCGCCGAAGCCGTGAAGCTGGAGGGGGGCACCAAGCGCATCCCCATGATCGAGGCCATCGTCGACGCCGAGATCCCGGTGATGGGACACATCGGCCTCACCCCTCAGTCGGTCCACGCCATGGGTGGGTTCAAGGTCCAGGGCAAGAGCTCCGATGCCGCCATGCAGCTCGTGAACGATGCCAAGGCGCTCCAGCACGCGGGCTGCTTCGCCATCGTGCTCGAGGGCGTACCCACCGAGGTGGCCAAGCTCGTCACCGAGGCCGTCGACGTCCCCACCATCGGCATCGGTGCCGGCCCGGACTGCGACGGACAGGTGCTGGTGTACCACGACGTGCTCGGCATCGAGGACCGCATGGCCCCCAAGTTCGTGCGCCGCTACGCGGAGGTGAAGAAGTCGTCGGTGGAGGCCATCGCCGCCTACGCCGCCGATGTCCGCACCAAGGCGTTCCCGGGCCCCGACGAGTCGTACCACCTGGCCGCCGACGTGGCCGAGACGCTCGGTCTCTACGGCTCGGGCCAGTAGCACCGGCACTGCCCCATCGCTGGCTTGCAGACGGGGGAGCGGCCCGCACGGGCCGCTCACCGCTCGCGCCGTAGTGTCGACCCGATGATGCGCCGCGCTGTCGTGGTCCTCCTGTGCGCCTCTGTGCTGGCTGGTTGCGCCGACGACGCCGGCCCCACCCTGGGGCCGACGTCCACCTCCGAGGCCGCCGTCTCCACGCCGGACACCGCAGGTTCGACGGGTTCGGCGGGCTTCCTCGACGCCGTCGTGCCGGCCCCCACCGAGCCGGGTTGGCCGTCGGGGCGCTGGGCGACCGAGGAGCGTGGCGGACGCACGCCTCTCGCCGGGTTCGGCGAGGTCGCCGCGGTGATCACGGCGGCCGACGGCACCGAGTGCGAGGTCTGCCTGCTGGCAGCCCTCGACGCCCAACAGCGCTCCCGTGGCCTGATGCACGTGACCGACGAGTCGCTGGGCG
>JAAZBK010000356.1 GCA_012513855.1 Acidimicrobiales bacterium | reverse complement strand
TGGGAGGGGCGCGGCGATCGTGAGCATCACTGGTCGACGATCCAGAGCACGGCCTTCGAGAAGCCGTAGTCGAAACCGGCGATCAGAGCGGTGAGGATCACGAGGAACACGAACACGACCACCGAGAGGCTCAAGGTCTCGCCGCGCGTGGGCCAGGCGACCTTGCGCAGCTCGCTCTTGACGTCGCGGTAGAACTCCTTCGGCTTGGTACGAGGTTCCTTGGGAGCGTTCTGCGACGGCGCGGGCCGGCGCGACGCCTTGGGGGCGCCGTCTTCGGTCATCTGCCCCTGGCGTTGGAGCATCCGCTTGGTCTCTCGGTTCATCGCCACGGAAATTGGGCCTCGGCGCGGTGTTGACGATCGTGGAATTTCGCAGGGCAGGAGGGAATCGAACCCCCAACCGCCGGTTTTGGAGACCGGTGCTCTGCCAGTTGAGCTACTGCCCTCGGGGTACTCTTTTGCTCGGCTTGCCACTCTAGCCCTCCGCTCCCCGAGTCCTCCAAGCGGCATCCCGCCCACGGTGCCCGGCGGTGAGCGTCGTCGCGACGGCGTGCTGTCGTCGTTCGACCCATCGCCTAGAACATGGTCCCGGAGGTCCGATGCTGAAGGTTCCCCGGGTCACGCCGGCTCGACTCGCCACGTTCGGCGCGATCGTCCTGGCCCTGGGCCTAGGCCTCTACCAGGCGCTGGTGACGGCACCGTGGCGCCATCCCGACGAGTGGGCCCACACCGGCTACGCCATGTCGCTGAGCCGGGGCGAACTGCCCTCCATCTCCACGCCCATCGAGGTCCCGAGAGGAGCCGCCGACCTCCAGGCGATCCTCGACGCCCAGCGAGCCGAGAACCTCAGGCTGGGCACGACCCCGCGCGACACGGTGTGGGTGGCGAACCACCCGCCTGGTCCGTACCTGGCCTCCCTGCCCGGAACCTGGCTCGGCCGAGCCACCGATCACGGATACCTGGTCATCGGATCGCTCCGAGCAGCCAACGTCGTCGCGTTCGCGGCCGCGGCCGGGTTCACCGGGCTGCTGGCGCGGCGGATCACCGGGAATCCTTGGGCCGGAGCGCTGGCAGCGGCCCTTTTCGCCACATCGCCGTACCTCAGCAGGTCTTCGGCGCTCGCGATGACCGATGGGTTCGCACTGGCGGCGATCCTGGCCGCGTGCTGGGCCGCCACGCTCGCACTGGAGCGGGACTTCGACCGGCGGTCGACGCTGGTGGCAGCCACCGCCGCGGCTGCCTGCGGGATGAGCCGCCTCACGTCGCTGGTCACGGCGGTGGCCGTGCTGGGCGCAGCCCTGGCGTTGGTCTCGTTGCGCCGGCGACAGGTCCGTTGGAGGGAGGCGTTGGCCGTCGCCGGGCCGGTGACCATCCTCTCCGGCTGGTTCTACGCCCTGAACATCGTGCGCTACGGCGATCCAGCGGCCTCGGAGTACCTGCTCGACCGCTTCGAGCGGAGCCCCACGGGCTCGTTGCTGGACGTCGCCACCGACGTCGACGTGTTCGGCCGAACGCTTCGGACCCTCGCGGCCGGCCGGGTGGACCGGAGCTTCTCGGATCCCGCTTCGTCGCCGTGGTCCGAGCCCGGGCTCTCGGCGGTGATCGTCCTGGTGATCGTCGGGTTGGCGGCCGCCGTGGTCGTCGGCACCGCGGCGTGGCAGCGGTGGACGAGAGGCCGGATCACCGACGGGGCTGGCTGGGTTCGATGGGTCCCGTTGGCCGTGGCGTTGGTGGCGAACTGGTTGATGATGGCCCAGCACGTCTCGGGCGGGGGCCAGCCCCACAGCCGGTACCTGGCGATGGCGGTACCGGCTGGCGCCATCGTGGTCT
>JAAZBK010000355.1 GCA_012513855.1 Acidimicrobiales bacterium | reverse complement strand
TGCCCTTCTGGTGGGCGAAGGTGTCCCAGATCGACCGGCCCTTGCCGTCGGCGTCCCACGCCCCCTCGACCTGGTGGGAGGCGTGGGCCACCCCGAAGGTGAAGTCGGGTCCGAAGTGGTGACGGGTGATCTCGTCGACGGGGACGGCGGGCTCAGGTGTCATCGGGCCATGATGGCCGACATCGGGCTTGGTGGGCTCAGGCGCTGGCGAGCCGCGTGAGGAAGTCGGCCGCGACCGGACCGGCCACCGACCCTCCGCTGCCGCCGCCCTCCACCACCACCGCGAACGCGATGTCGCCCTGGTAGCCGGCGATCCATGCGTGCGACCGGGGCGGGTCCTCGGTTCCGTACTCGGCGGTTCCGGTCTTGGCGTGGACGGGTCCGCCGGGGACGCCGGCCAGAGCGGTGCCGGTGCCGTTCGTGACCACCTCGCGCATCATCTCGCGGAGGGCGGCCACCGGGCCGGCCGGCAGCTCGGGCCGGCCGGCAAGCGGGTCGTGCGCCTGACCGGCGTCGGGGTCGTTGGGGTCGACCGGCTCGATGAACAGCCTGGGCGAGAGCGAACGGCCGTTGGCCACCGACCCGACCATCAGCGCCACGTGGAGCGGGTTGCCCTCGACGTGGCCCTGGCCGATGGTGTTCGCGGCGTGGAGGGTGGCGTCTCCCTCGTGGACCGGCACCGACGTGCCGAACACGTCCATGCCCAGCTCCGCATCGAGGTCGCGGAACCCCAGCAGCGAGGCCGTGTCGCTCAGCTCCTGGCTGGTGATCTCGCTGGACCGCCCGACGATCGTGGTGTTGCAGGAGCGAGCGAACGCTCGCCGGAAGGTGACGTCGCCCAGCGCGAACTCGCCGGCGTTCTGGAAGCGCTTGCCGGCCACGATGGTGGCGGGGCAGGGGACGATGTCGTCGGGGCCGAGCCCGTCCTGGAGGTAGGCCAGCGCCGTCACCACCTTGAAGGTCGAGCCCGGCGGATAGCGGTTGACGAAGGCCCGGTTGTACGCGGCCGCGCTGGACGGACCGTTGGCCACCGCCACGACCTCACCGGTGCTCACGCGAACGGCCACCAGAGCTGCGGGGTCGGTGGTGCCGGCGAGGGCCGCGTCGGCGGCCATCTGGACCGCAGGATCGAGGGTGACGGTGACGTCGCGACCAGCGGTGGCCGCGAACTCTTCGAGCGTCGTAACCGTCTCGCTCCCATCGGTGGCCACCGCCTCGATGCGAAGGCCGGGTGAACCGGCCAGTACGTCGTTGCGCGCCAGCTGGATCCCGGACAACCCGGTCTGATCGCCTTCGACCAGACGCCCGTCCGACGCTGCTGCCAGCTCCGCGGTGGACGGACCCACCGATCCCAACACCCCTACGGCATACCCCTCGGGCATGGCGTTCTCTCCCGCCTGCTCGGTGAAGACCGTTCCGGGGATGGGTCGGATCTGGTCGCGGATGAGGTCGTACGCGGCACGCTCGAGGACGGCGACGGGCACGAACTCGTCGCTACCTGCTGCCATGACCCGGCCGACCAGCTCCTCGGCGTCGACGCCGACCAGCGCGGCTGCGGCACGCGCCGACGCCTCGGGGTCGTCGGCCCGGCTCCTGCGGATGCCCACGGTGACGGTGCCACCTCGGGAGGTGAGCGAGGTGCCGTTGCGATCGAGGATCTGGCCTCGTGGCGCGGCGGTGCGGTCGATCCGCACGACGCTGTCCTCTGCCCCTGCTGGCACCAGGACGTTCGGGCTGAAGTCGACCACCCACCGCTCGGATCGGTCGGACTCGACCACCGGCCAGGTCGTGTCGTAGGTCCAGGCCCGCCCGCCACCCAGGGTCCAGGTGACCTGCACCGCGGCCGCTGCACTCGCCTCGCCCGCCGCGTGGTCGACCGACTCGACCGACACCTGCGGGCCGGACGCCCCGGCGGTGGTGAGTCCGGCGAAGGTGAACTGCACCTGCTCGGCCAGCTTCGCCGAAGAGAGCGAGGCATCCGCGACGGCGACACCCTCGAAGTCGCCCGACTCCACGGCGGCCGCGAACTCGTCGGCCGCCACAAGAGCGGGGTCTGAGAGGTCGACACCGGGACGGTCGGGATCGACGGTGACGGTGCTGCCGGTGGTGCGGGTGAGGAAGTAGGCGGCCACGCCGAAGGTGGCCCCGACGACGGCCAGGACGGCCACCACCACCACGGCCGCAGATCGAGCCGACTCCTTCAAGGCCTCTTCCTTCGCGATCGTCGAGGGCTTCCCGACCCGCGACAAGGCTAACGACGCAGACCCGTTGCAGTCTGGCTACCTTCGTGACGTTTCCGTCACGAACGGTGCAGCGAGACGCAGGCGTCAGCCTACGAGCACGCCCAGAACCGATCGGACCCTTAGGCTGGGTCGAGATGGGTCCGACCAGCCAACTCCCCTTCGAAGGTGAATCGTTCTTCACCTACCAGGGCTCCTCGACG
>JAAZBK010000354.1 GCA_012513855.1 Acidimicrobiales bacterium | reverse complement strand
CCAGCCCGGGTCCTGAGCCAGCCCGGGTCCTGAGCCAGCCCGGGTCCTGAGCCAGCTCAGGTCAGCCCCGGCCGCTGCGCTCGTTGACGTAGCGGTGACCCAGGGTCGACGCGTGCTCGTCGAGCCAGGCTGCGAAAGAGGTTGTGCCGGTGGATGGCCCGTCGGTGTCGGCGAGGCCGTCGACGGTCGACAGCAGTTCGGCCCGGTTCACCACGTCGTCGCGGAGGAGCTTTCCGAGCAACGCCGATCCGGCCAGGACGACCGGCGTCGGCGCACCGACCACGAGCGCCCTTCCACCCACCGCCCGGCGGACCATCCGAACCATCTCGGCGTAGGTGGGGCGGTCGGGGCCGACGGCGTCGATCACCTCCAGCGCCCCCACCGACGAGGTTGCGGGGCTGGAGGACGACGCGGCGGGGCTGGAGGCCGGACGCGATGCCGCTTCCACGCAGGTGCGGGCGATGTCGTCGACGTGGACGGGTCGAACCCGGTACCGCCCCGTGCCTGGTACGGCCAGCACGGGTAGCCGGCGCAGCACCCAGGCCAGGTTGTTCACCAGCACCGAGTCGCCGCCGAAGATCAACGTGGGTCGGACCGCCGTGGCGGGGAGCGGGCTGTCGCGTAGGCGCTGTTCGACCCGGGCCTTCCCCCGGAAGTAGGGGTAAGGCGAGGTCTTGCTCGGATGGGCGACCGAGATGTGCACGAACCTCTTCACCCCGGCCTGTTCGGCCGCGGTGATCAGCTTTCCGCACCGCTCGACGGCGAGGTCGTAGCTCCCGCCGTCGCCCATCCTCATCCAGTAGGTGTTGTAGAAGGTGTCGACGCCACTGAAGGACTCGGCCATGGCGTCGGGGTCGTCCCATTCGAACGGCCGGCGATCGATGTTGTGCTCGGAGCTGTCGGGGCGACGGCTCGTGAGGGTGCGGACGTTGCGCCCGCGGGCCACCAGGATGTCGGCGATGGCCGCACCGGCGTTGCCGAACGCGCCGGTCACCAGGTCGATCGGGCCGTCTGTCGAGCGATCGGTGGTGGTCACCGCGTCAGTCTCGCACCGACCCGTGGTCGGGTGGCCCGTCGGTCCACCGGACCGTCGCAGGAGGCAGCGGTAGGGTTCGGGCGTGGCCCTGGACCGTCGTGAGCGACTTGCGGCCGGCGCCATCGTGGCCATCCTCGTCTTCACGGCGATGGCCAACCTGCTGGCCGCTCCGGAGACCGTGCCGCCCCTGCTGACGGTGGTGGTGCCGGTGATAGCCGCGGCGTTCTTCAGCGCCCGGGTCACGGCCGGCATAGCCATCGTCTCGGTGGTCGAAGGTGCCCTCCTGGCCCACTTCAGCGACGGTCGCACGGGTGCAGCTCTCTGGTCCCGCGTGGCGATGACGGTGGGTAGCGGGATCCTGGCCATCGCGCTGGCCGAGATGCGGATCCGGCGCGAGCAGGAGATCTCCGATGCCCGCCACGAGCTGCAGCTCGCCGGCCTGCTCCAGGCGGTGGTGGATTCGTCGAACGACCCGATCTACGCCAAGGACGTGGAAGGTCGCTACCTGGCGGCCAACAACGCAGCCGCCGCCAGCCTCGGGTTGAGCAGCGGCGCCGAGGTGATCGGACGGCGCGACCGTGACTTCGTGGCGGGGGAGCGCGCTGAGGGGATCGAAGCCGACGATCGAGAGACCCTGGCGTCGGGTGGGCGCCTGGAGTTCGAGGAGGTCGCCGACGTCCCGGGTCGCCGGATCTTCCTAACCCACAAGACCGTCCTCCGTGATGCCGGTGGGAGCCCGATCGGGTTGTCGGGGATCGCCAAGGACGTCACCGTCAAACGCCACGCCCAGGACGAGCTGGCGCGCTCGGAGCACCGGTTCCGGTCGTTGGTGGAGGCCAGCTCCGACATCGTCTGGCGGACCGACCGCACCGGTGGTTTCGCGGAGCCACAGGGCGGCTGGCTGGAGTACACGGGCCAGTCGTGGGAGGAGCACAAGGGCCTGCGTTGGCTGGACGCCGTCCATCCCGACGACAGGGAGCGGTTCGGCGACGACTGGTCGAGCACCATCGAAGCCGGATGCTTCAACGAGCTGACCGCCCGCCTCTGGAACGCGGCCACCGGGACCCACCGGGTGGTGGTGATCCGGGCTGCGCCGGTGGTGGGTGCCGATGCGTCGGTGATCGAGTGGCTCTGCATCTGCGAGGACGACCACGACGCGTTCACCGCGGAGCAGCGGCGACTTCGGATCGCTGACGCGAAGGGGCTCGTGGCCGAGGTCGCGGCCAGCGGCGCCGCGGCGAGCGGCACCCAGCAGGTGGCCGAGGGCGCTCTGGACGTGTTGCAGCGAGAGCTCCCCGACCACGTCGGCTCCGTGACGCTCCTCGACCGCGCGGACCCGTCGGTGACGAGACGCTTCGCGGTGAGCGGCGTGGCCGGCGGAGTGGCGGGGTTGCCCGCGTCGACCGACCAGCTGGACCTGCCGAGCGGGCACGTGGTCGAGGATCGACGCTCGGCGGAGTTCGCCGACGTCGAGGACCTCCTGCGCAGCTATCCCGACGCAGAGGTGCTCACCCGGGCGCTGCAGGTGTCCGGCCCGACGTTCGTATCTCCGCTGGATGCCGGACCCCGGGTCATGGGCGCGCTGACGTTGTCGTTCAGGGAACCGGTCGACGACGAGGTGCTCGACGTCGTGCGGCTCTGCCTGCCCGAACTGAACGCGGTGCTGGCCAACAACCTCCTGCAGGCCGAGTTCCACGAGCGCGAGGCCGAGATCGCGTCCACCCTCCAGCAGTCGATGCTGGAGCTGGCGATCGAGGACGATCCCCGGCTGGCGCTCTCGGTCCACTACCAGGCCGGCGCCGAGCAGATGGAGGCCGGTGGCGACTGGTACGACGTGGTGGCGCTGGCCGACGGTCGAATCGCGCTGATCGTCGGCGACGTGGTCGGTCGAAGCCTGAAGGCGGCCACCGTGATGGGACGCCTGCGGGGAGCGTGCCGGGGCCTGGTCCTGGCCACCGGCGACGCCGCGCAGGTGCTGTCCCACCTCGACACGGTGGCCGAGACCATCGAGGGGGCGCGCTACTCGACCTGCTGCTGCGTGGTGCTCGACCCGGCCGAACAGACGGCCACCTACAGCTCGGCCGGGCATCCACCGGTGCTGATGCTGCCGGCCGATGGCGCACCTTCGTTCCTCTGGGACGCTCAGGGGCCGCCGTTGACGGTGCCGGTCGAGCGGCGTCCGAGCGCCACGATCCCGTTCCCCACCGGAACCCGCCTCTTCCTCTACTCCGATGGTCTGGTCGAGCGGCGGAACGAGGTGATCGACAAGGGGCTCGACCGCCTGGCGGCCGCGGTGGTCACGGGGCGCGAGCGCAGCGTCGACGACGAGTGCGACCGGGTGGCCACGGCGCTGTTCGAGGACTTCGCGCAGCACGACGACGTGGCCATCGTGTGCGCCCAGACGGTGAGCGAGCACGCCGACGAGTTCCACCGGAGCCTTCCGCCGGATCCAGCGGTGCTCAACAAGATCCGGCGTGACCTGCGGGTGTGGCTGACGGGCAACCGGTTCACGCCCGAGGGCACCAACGACGTCGTGCTGGCGGTGGGGGAGGCGCTCGCCAACGCCATGGAGCACGCCGCCGCCCCCGACGCCGGGGTCACCCTGTCCCTCGCCCGCATCGGCCGCCAGGACGTCCAGGCGGTGGTGGAGAACGACGGTGGGTGGCGTGAGAACCCGAGCGACCCCACCCGCGGCCGGGGCCTGGCCGTCATGGAGGCGTTGTCGACGAGCCTGACGGTGGACCACGGGCGCGGGGCGACGCGGGTGCGGATGGTGTTCACGCACTGACCGGCGCCGGCGCCGGCGGCTGCGGCTGCGGTCAGTCGGTCTCGGCGACCATCGGGTCGGGTGCGGTGAGGTCGTCGCGCATGGCGGCCAGGGTGCGGCGGATGAGGCGGGAGACGTAGGACTGGCTGAGCCCCAGCCGCTCGGCGATCTCGGGCTGGCTCAGGTCGTCGAAGAAGCGCATCTGGATCACCTCCTGCTCACGTTCGTCGAGTGAGGCCATGAGCTGCTCCACCAACATCGTGATCTCGGCGTTCGCCATGCCGCGCTCGGTGCTGGTGATGAGCGACGCAGGCGATGGCTGGCCCGGAGTAGCAGGTTGGTCGAGGGAGCTGGCCCGTCGGGCACCGCCGGCCTCCAGGGCCGCGAGCACGGCGTCCTCGGACTCACCGGTGGCGCGGGCGAGCTCGGCGATGGTGGGCGAACGCCCGCTGGACTGGGTCAGCTCCTCCTCGGCCCGGCGCACCGCGAGGTACACCTCCTGGTGGCGGCGGGGTGGGCGGACGGACCAGCCCCGGTCGCGCAGGAGCCGCATCAGCTCACCCTCGATGGTTCGCCCGGCGAAGGTGGAGAAGGTCACCCCGTAGTCGGGATCGAACCGCTCGACCGCCTTGATCGTGGCGATGAGGGCCACCTGGCGGAGATCGTCGGCGCTCACCCCCTTGCGGTCGAATCGGCGCACGTACGGCTCGACCAGGGACTGGTGGTCCTCCACCAGCTGGTTGCGCAGGCGCCGGTCGCCGGTCTCCCGGTAGCGGCGGAACCCGTCGAGGCCGTCGCCGCTCGGTTCGTCAGCGTTGCTCACGCGTCACCGCTGCGGCGTGCGCTTCGTGATCCGGAACGAGTTGTGGGAGTCGTGGCGT
>JAAZBK010000353.1 GCA_012513855.1 Acidimicrobiales bacterium | reverse complement strand
GCCGTCGGGCACCACGAACGCGTGGTCGGCCACGCTCCAGACCGACAGCGGGTGACTGCTGGCATCGGGGTCGAGCAGGACCTCGACCTCGGCGCTGGCGCCCGGATCCAACGTCACCTTGTGGAAGCCCACCAGCCGTCGCGGCGGCTGACCGGTGGACTCGGGCAGACGCAGGTACACCTGCACCACCTCGGCCCCCGAGCGTGACCCGCTGTTGGTGACCGTGGCCCGAACGGTGACCGGGTCGACCCCCGGACCGGTGCCGGCGTCGACCGCGAGGTCGCCGACGGCGAACGTGGTGTAGGAGAGCCCGAAGCCGAACGGGAACCGGGGCTCCAACCCTTCGCTCTGGAACCAGCGGTAGCCAACGCCCAGGCCCTCGCTGTAGCGCATCACCGGGTAGCCGTCGCCTTCGTCGACGCCGGGATAGCGCTCCGAGTGGCCGGCCGTGGGGTGCTGATCCTCGGTGCGCGGGTAGGTGGTGGGGAGCTTGCCCGACGGGTTCACCACCCCGAACACCAGGTCGGCCACCACGTGGCCGTCCTCGGTGCCCTGGTTCCAGGCCTCCAACACGGCTGGGACCTGATCGATCCAGGGCACCACCACCGGGTTGGAGTCCTTGAGCACCACGACGGTGCGGGGGTTCGCATCGGCGAGCGCCGCGATCATCCGATACTGACCGTTGGGCAGGTCCATGGTCTCGAGATCCTCGCCTTCGGTCGCGATCAGGCCGGCCATGATCACCACGGTGTCGACCTGTGAGGCCGCGGCCACGGCCGCATCCAGGTCGCTGAGGTCGTCGGCCACCACGTGGAGGTCGACGTGCGCTCCCCCTCCGAGTTGGGTCACGACGTCGCGCATGCCGTCGAGCGGGTCGACGGTGTAGATCGGCACCACCCGAGAGCTACCTCCTCCACCGAGGCACGCCTCCCCCGCGAAGGTCTGCTGACCGACGATCAGGATCGTTCCGGAACTGGGGTCGAGCGGCAGGATGTCTTCGTCGTTCTTCAGCAGCACCGCGATCTGCCCCCCGATGGAGCGAGCCCGGGCACCGTGCGCTGCGGCGTCGATGGTGCCGGGTTCGTAGGTGCTCTCGAAGTGACCGAACCGGAACATCTGGGTACTGCGGCTCCATGGCCTACGACCGCAGGCCCGGCGCGGGATCGATCCACCGGCTGGACCCGGATGGCACCGTCACCACGGTGGTCACCGATGTGACCATCTCCAACGGACTCGACTGGAGCCCCGACGGCACGCTCGCCTACTACAACGACACCGAGACCTACCGCGTCGACGTGTTCGACCACCATCCCCGACAGGGCCTGGTGAACCGTCGGCCCTTCGCCTCCATCGACCCGAGCGATGGCAGGCCAGATGGGCTCACCGTCGACTCGGAGGGCGGTGTGTGGGTTGCTCTCAACCGGGGCGGTGCCGTGCGGCGATTTGCACCCGACGGGAAGCTCGACGTCGTCGTGGAGGTCCCGGTCCCAGGGACCACGGCCTGCACCTTCGGTGGTGAGCGGTTGGACGAGCTCTACATCACCACCTCCCGCGAGGGACTCGACCCCGACGAGCAGCCGCTGGCCGGTTCCCTGTTCCGATCCATGGTCGGCACGACCGGGCAACCGGTGCGGGAGTTCGCCGGATGAGAGCCGCCCGACGGCTCGTGATCCTCGGGGCCACGGGCGACCTGACCGGCCGCTTCCTCCTACCAGCCCTGGCTCGACTCATGGAGGCCGGACAGCTACCGGATCACCTCCAGATCGTCGGTGGCGCCCGTTCCGATCTGAACGACTCGGGTTTTCGCCAGCTGGCTTCCGAGCATCTGCAGGAACACGCTGGCGATGTTGCCGTCGAGGTGCGAGAGGCGTTCCTGGAGCGGCTCAGGTACCAGGCCATCGACCTCGCCGACGTAGACGACGTGGCCACGATCGTGAACGGCGGCGACAGCCCCGTGACGATCTACTTCGCCCTGCCTCCTTCGGTCTTCGCCACCGCCCTCCGCACCCTGGATGAGGTCGGCCTGCCCCCGAGCAGCCGCATCGTGATCGAAAAGCCGTTCGGCGAGGACCTGGAGAGCGCACGGGCGCTCAACGAGCTGACCAGCCGCATCACGGGGGCAGCGGGCGAGCACGCGAT
>JAAZBK010000352.1 GCA_012513855.1 Acidimicrobiales bacterium | reverse complement strand
GGTGGGTGTTCCTCTACCCCGCCGCCACCCTCTTCTGCATCCTGGTCACCGGCAACCACTACTGGCTCGACGCCTTCTTCGGAGCGGTGGCGCTGGGCGGCGGCTGGCTGATCGCGCTGGGCATCGATCGCTGGATCCTCAGCCGCACCGGAGCACCGGCGTCACAGCCCTACAACAGCGGTCCCGACCTGGCCGAGGCCGCCCGCACCTGACGCGCGAGCACGAGGCACCACCCCCGTTCGGTCGATGCCGCACCCTCAGAGCAGGCTGGCCACCGGCGGACCGTGGTAGCTGCTGCGGGCCACGAGCCGGGTCCGACCACCGGGCCACGAGGTGGTCCTCACCTCGGCCTGTTCACCGCCCGGTTCCATCCGCAGCCAGACCAGCGGCGTCGCGGCCGTAGCGCGGGCGCCAGCCCGTTCGAGCAGGTCGAGCAGCTCCGACCGGTCCGGCTGGGACAGGTACTGGAACATGATCGAGTGGCTCACGACGGTGACCACGCCGGGCGGCGGCTCGGCCAACCGCTCACGCAGCCAACCGACGGCATGGGCCCGGTCGATCTCGACCGGGTGGGCGGCAGCGACTGCCAGGGCCGCGTCCAGCCGGGCGAGACGAGGCAGCTGATCGGGCCACACGAAGGATCGGAGCCGCTGGACCCCGGCGGGAGACGACGGGTCGATCGGATCGACATCACAGCCCCGGCGCTCGACCACCTCGATCGGTCCCCTGGCCGCGGGCGGACGCCCCACCCACGGATCGTCGAACCTCAACTGGCTGTCGGGTGGGCCGAACGACCACCCGGCGGAGCGGTAGTGGTAGTGGTCGAACAGCAGGTTCAGCCCGGCACTGGCCCCGATCTCGAGCACCCGGATCGGAAGCCCCGGACGGTGCTCGGCGAGGAAGCCGCAGAGCAGGGCCACCGACCGCCCCGGCTCGTTGGTCTGGACACCGCTGTCCATCACCGAGGCCAGTCCGGGGACGTGGGCACCCACCGCCCGGACGAAGGCAGCACCCAGATCGGGCCCGGGTGTCCCCCCGACCGAGGGATAGTGGCCGGCCAGTTCCTCCAGCGTGCCGTCGAGCACCAGCGCGTGCACCCCGGCCAGCAAGCGCAACAAGATGGCGTCGCCCACCGGGGCCTCGGCGTACGGCTCCAGCACCTGGCGGCACGGTCCGCCGTCGTCGACGTCGCGCGCCACCGCCGCCAGCACGCGGGCGTAGAGGTCGGATCCGGCCAGTTCGCATCCCACCCGTTGGAGCTCGATGGTACGACCGAGGGCGGTGGACGCCGAGGCGCCTGCCGTCACGACGTGACCTCGACCCGACACACCGACAGCGGCTCCACCCCCTTCAGGCGACGTCGACGAGCTCGCCCGAAGCTCACCCCCTGGAGGGACCCCGAACCGGACTCGACGGCCTCTCGCACACCCGACGAGGCGAGGACCACTCCCGGTCCGGCGTCCTCGGTGATGCGAGCGGCCACGTTGACCGCGCCCCCGAGGATGTCGTCGTGGGTCACCACCGCGTCGCCCAGGTGGATCCCCGCCCGGAGTCGCAGCGGGCCGGCCGCGTCGACGGCGTCGACCAGCTCCACGGCAGCCAGGACCGCGGCCTCCGGAACCGGGAACGACATCATCAGCCCGTCTCCCATCCGCTTCACGATGCGACCCCCTCGGCTCCGCACGATCGGACCCACCAGCCGCTGGTGCTCGGCCACGAGCGCCGCGGCCGCCTCGTCGCCGTGGTCGGTGGTGAACTGGGTGAACCCCGATAGGTCGGTGAACATGACCACCACCTCGACCGGCTGGGCCGCGTCGTCGGCGTCGGCGCGGACGAGCGACAGCACCTGGAGGGTGTTCAGACCCATCGACGCGAACACCGACGGGCGGCGCTCCGAGGTCCGCTCCAGGAACCGCTGGATCATGTCGGCCGGCGGCGCCGTCCGGAAGGGACGACCCGACGGATCGTCCAACCAGGCTCGGTCGACCAGGCCCACCTCAGCCGCCTGCGCCGCCC
>JAAZBK010000351.1 GCA_012513855.1 Acidimicrobiales bacterium | reverse complement strand
CGGTGTAGAGCCTGTTGCGGTTCCAGGTGGCCAAGGGTGCGGATCAACCGGAACAGCGATGCGGGTGAGGTGCTCACCAGCGCCACGAGTGCGGGAGGTCGGTCTCTCGGCGTGGAGCCGCGGGAGCGGCATGGAGGTGGGTGTGGACCCGATGGAGACGGCGGGATCGGATCCGCCGCGCGGCTCGGAGCGGGTGAGGCTCTAACATCTGCGGGTCGATTCGGATTGCACTGGGGAACGCTCCATGTACCAAACCACCGAGGCAGCGTGGTCGGGTGGTGACGAAGCGGGTTACGTCGATTCCCGGTTCCTGCACACCGGTCCGCTCCTGTTCGTGCCTCACCTTGTCTGGATCGTCGCGGCGTTCGCAACTCTGCTGATCCCCAGTCCCACGGCGGCACTCCTGGTCGTCGCGCTGATGTCGCTCTTGTGGAGCGGAACACAGGTCCTGAAGAACGGAGGCCCCTACCTGCTTCCTTCGTCGGTCATGTACCTGGCCTCTGCGGTGTTCATCGGGTTCGCCTGCTACTACCTGGTGCTGATCGGCAGCAAGACCATGCCCGACCAGCTCAGGTTGATCGCGGTGCTGGTGTTCGCAGCCACGGTGTTCATGGAGGTCGTGCGGTCGGCGCTCCTGGTTCGGTGGCGCGTTGCGTGGGTGCACCGGCCGCGAGGATCCAGGGCCATATTCTCCGAGCACTCGCCCCGTCACTTCCTGGCCAAAGCTCTGCTGCTGCTGGCGATCTCGTTGAGCCCGGTGCTGACGGGCATCAACATGGAGCTCGCCAAGGCGGTGGGGATGGTCGGGGTCATGATGCTCGTGCTCGGCGGGATCTCGTGGCGAACCCGGATCCGCTGGGGCGGAGACATCCTCATCGTGATCGGCAGCATCATCTTGCCGATCATCTGGGTCTCGATGGTGTTCAAGGGGGGTGGCCGCCTCGTCGTGGCGGGTCTCGGGATCGCGGTGGCTCTGACCTGGAACCTGGTCAAGCCCACCCGGGTCTTCAAGGTCGCGGTGTTGGTGGCGCTCCCGCTGTTCCTGGTGGGTGCAGGCCTCAACCGCGCCCAGCTGAAGGAGGAGCAGTTCGGACCGGAGGCCGGCGGCGGTGTCGTCGAAGGCCTCTACTCGGTGTACGACCCGCTCGATCGCCTCGGTCAGGTGCTCACCGAAGAGAGGTTTCCCGGTGGTGACTCGATCGGGCCGCGCTATGGCGCGACCTTCGTCAACGCCCTCCTCATGCCCATCCCTCGTGACATGTGGGAGGGGAAGCCGGTCGGATTCGGTGCCGAGGTGACCCAGTTGATGAACCCCGGTCTGGTGGCCAAGGGCCAGTCGTTCTCGATCCTCGGCTACGGCGAGTGGTACGCCAACTTCGGGTGGGCCGGTCTGGTGTTGATGCCGGTCGCACTGGGAGCGCTCCTGGCGGTCCTCGACCGAAGACACGCGGAGCTGGTGAACAGCTCTGTCACCTCCTCTGACGACTGGTGGAGGGCGGTGACGCTGGGCTGCGTCGTGAGCAGCCTCGGCGACCTCTTCTGGGGTGGAGCGTTCACCTTCTACACGAGAGGCGGAATGGCGTTCCTCGTCGCCTTCGCCATGTGGCGGATGTCGCGTGGCCGGTTGGTACCCGTGGCGGCCCGGGCCGGGGCCCCCACGGTCGACTCCCGCGTGGGGTCCGCAGTGAAGGTGTGAGGTGGCTCCGGCGGCGCTGCGGCACTGGGCCGCGGGGCCGGATGCGGGGTCAGCGGCGGTCGACCTGCTCGACGATTCCCAGGTAGCGAGCCGAGAGAACCTCCTGGGAGAACTCGCGCTCGGCGAGCGCCCGAGCGTTGTGACCCATCGAGGCCCGGAGGCCGGCATCGTCCGCCAGCTCGATGAGCCGATCGACCAGCTCGGTCTCATCGTCGGGATCCACCGTGAACCCGCACTCGTTGTCGATCAGCAGGTCCCGGATCCAGCCCCGGGTGTTCTGGATCACCGGCTTCGAGGCGGCGAGCGACTCGTAGAGCTTGTTGGGTGATGAGGTGTCGAGTATCGGAGTGCCGCGAAGCGGTACGAGCGAGACGAAGGAGGCCTGGATGAGAGGGATGAGGTCGACCTTCGGCATCAGGTCGAGGAACACGAGGTTCGTGAGCCCGAGCCGTTCCTTCTGGCCTTCGAGCTCGGCCTTGAGCTGACCGTCGCCGACCATGACCACCGCTATGTCTCGGCGGCCGCGCTCGTCGAGCAGCTTCGCTGCTCTGAGCAACAGGTCCGAGTTGTTCACCTGACCGATGTTTCCCGTGTAGATGGCGACCTTGTGGTCGGCGAACACCGCCGGTAGGTCTGTCGACGACGGCTGTGCTCCGAACAGCTCGAGGTCGGCCGCGTTGGTGATCGAGCTGATGTCGTCGATCTCGAACCGGCCTCGGATGTTGTCGACCATGCCGGGCGACAGGCACACGATGTGGTCGGCACTGCGGTAGCAAGCGGCTTCGAGGGCATGAGCGGCGCGCTGGAGGACGCTGTTGGACAGCAGCCCCATCTCTATGGCCCCGTCGGGCCACAGGTCGCGGACCTCGAACACGAGGGGGCGCCGTCGCAGCCAACGCGCGGCCAGGGCGGGGACCCCCACACTTATCGGGCCTGACGACGCGATCACGACGTCGGCGCGGAGGGTGATCGAATACCAGGTGCACAGCGCGGCGTAGACGAGGAACGATCGGACCCGCTTCCAGATCGGCTCCTTGTTGTCCATGCGAAGGTCGATGACCTTCACGCGGAATCCTTCGATCTCTTGGTCCTCCACCAACTTGGTGGTGGCGAGGTCGGACTTGGAGAAGGTGCTCGTGACCACCGTGACGTCGTGGCCGGCAGCCGCCCAGTCCTTGCAGAACGCGTAGACGCGGGTGCCCCACGAGCCCTGCGGCGTGGAGAAGAACTGGTGGAAGTAGACGATCTTCATGGGTGAGGAGGCCGGTGCATCGACGTCGGAACCCTACGCGACCACTGGTGGATGGCTGGACGTCATCGGCCGAGATCGATCGCTGGCGTCTCATGGTCGGCAGCGAGCCCGGACGCCTCGGCCTGCTCCCGCAGGTAGCGCCGGGCTGCCTGGCGGTAGGCCCGGACGTAGAAGAGCACGCTCCACCAGACCGAGATCGTGAGCCCGATCGCCGCGCCCATGGCCTCGGACCAGATCGATCCGACGAGCGGCAGGAGCACCGCCGCGGGAGCGGTGAAGATCCGGGCACCGAGGAGCTCGGCGGCACCTGCCATCGAGCGCAACCCTGCTCGCAACCCGACCAGGACACCGGATCCGGCCATGCCCAGCCCGGTGGGGATGATCAGCTTCCGAGCTGATTCCCACGTCGAGCCGAGCAGAGCTTCGCCGAACGAGTCGGGCATCACGAGGAACACCACCATGGCGGCAACCGAGGCCAGGAAGAACACGACAGCGACCAAGGCGCTCATCCGATCCAGTGCGCGCATCGACCGTGCCACCAGCCGGCGGCCCTCGGGGACCAGCACCGACAACGATCCGGCCGACAAGACGTTGAGCAGCCCGAACAGGGTGTGGGACCCCCGGAGCCCTCCGACAGCGGCCACGCCGGCGACCCCGGCCAGGGTGTAGATGCCCAGCTGGGACGCGCCCTGGTTTCCCAGGTAGTCGACCGCGTACCGGTAGCTGAGGTCGCGGTTCTCGGTGATCCAGGCCATCGGAGTCCTGAACGCGGGTACCACCTGATAGCGGACGAGGTGCACCGCAGCACCGAGACCGGCTGGTACGGCCCAGCCCACGAGCACCAGTTCGGCGGAAGCGGAGTCGAGCGTGGCGATGGCCACGAAGCAGACCAGTTGGCCGACGGCCCAGATGGTGTCGCTCAGCAGCGCGGCGGCCGGATCGGCGCGCGCGAAGGCAACGAACCTCATGGTGTCCTGGACCAGGAGGAGAGGCGCTGTTCCAGCCAGTACGAAGAAGCACCCGGACGTGGCTCCGGAGGTGAGCATCCCGGCCACCGCGAAGACGCCGCTGGCGAGGAGCCCGACCAGCGCAGCGGAGCTGGCCGCTCGTCCGGCCCGAGCCCGCCGCTCGAGCCTGGTGTCGCCCGGCCGGATCAACATGGACTCCGAGACGAGGCACCGGACCAGGTTCACCGCGAACATGATCGAGACCATGGCGAGGGAGAACGCTCCGAACCCGTCGGCGCTCAGGCGCCGAGCCGCGTAGAGCGTCATGGCGAAGTTGGCCCCGCTCGAGACGAACTGATCTATGACGCCCACCGAGAGCCGTTTGACCAGCGGCTTCCTGCTCACCTCTCGCCGCCGGTGCCCGCTAGGTCGCGGATCAGCGCCGCCAGTTCGGTGCCGTGTCGCTGCCAGGTCCAGTCCGGCACCCAGGGGTCGGGGCGCGGAGCGATCGCGGCAGCGTTCGTGGCTGCGGCGAGCGCATCTACATCACCCACCGGGTAGTAGTGGACGTGGTCGCCGCCCAGCTCCTGGTGGATCGGCAGGTCGGTGGCTACCAGCGGAGTGCCTTGCGACGAGGCTTCGTGGATGGTGAAGTTCCACGCCTCGAGTGCCGAGGTGGTGACGGCGACGGCGGCCGAGGCGTACAGGGCGCGGACCACGTCGGCATCGGTGACGACCCCGACGAACACGAGACGGTCGGCTCCGGGACCGGCTGTGCTTCGGATCTCGGCCTGTCGTCGTTCTGATATGTCGCCGACCAACGCGATCCTCAGCTCCGAGGAGACGTCGCCGTCTCGCTCGGGCGAGGGTGCGCCCATGCGAGCCGCCAGGCGCCCCAGGTCGCCGAGTCGCTTGTGCTCGTAGTCGTGGGCCACGGACAGCACGTAGGGGTGGGGTCCGACGACAGCGGTGGCGGTCGCGCGGTCGGCTGCCCGAGACCCGGCCGAGGGGGTGGCAACGGCCGGTACCCCGCTGCGGACCACCACCGGCGTGAGGTGGGCGAGCCCTGGTTCGGACAGCACCTCGGTGGCCAGAGGCTCCGAGATCACCACCAGCCTGTCGGCGCTGATCATCGATCGGTGGCTGAGGAACACGCGCAGCCGTTTGCCGGCGCCGGCACCGTGAGCGCGTCCCGCTCCCACCAGGGCCGACGTCTGGAGGATCAGGAGGGTGGGCGTGCGGATGAAGAGCGGGCAGAAGTTGCCGGGACACACCAGCACCTCGTGGCCACGAACCCTCCAGGGCAGGACGATCTGCTCCCACGCGAAGCGGAGGCCTGTGCTCGGAACTCGGACCGGTTCGAACCGCGCCCCGACCTCGGAGCAGACGGTGCGCAGTTGCTCGTGACCAGCCGGGCCGGCGAAGACGGTGAGGTCGATGCCGGCGACGGCGGTGAGCGCCCTGATCTGGTCGGTGACGTAGCTGAGCCCGCCGCCCACTCGTGCGAACGTGGCGTTGTAGGCGACTTTCACCGGGGGCCCTCGAGTGGATGAAGGTGGTTCATGGTAGCTTCCGCGTCGCTGCCCTCGCCGGGGCGCGCAGCGGACAAAGATGGCGTGGGCGCGATCTTCGTGGAGTGTGCCACAGCCGGGCTGAGGCCCAGATGCCCAGGCGGAGATCCATGCCGCGCCGGGCCTCGGTGAGGCTTGTTGGTGGTGCCGGAGGATCGGCACCGACCGTGTCCAGGTATAGGGTCGCAGCCCGGTCAGACCCACATCCCTCCCTTGGAGACCCAATGTCCCGAGTCGTCCTACAGGATCTGTCAGACGGTGCGACGCGCCTCGTCGACGCGCCGGCACCCGGTGCGTCGCGATCTGGTCTGGTGATCGCGACCCAGGTATCGGTGGTGTCGGCGGGGACCGAGCGGATGTTGGTCGACTTCGGTCGGGCGAACCTCGTGGGCAAGGCCCGCAGCCAACCACACCGGGTGATCGAGGTGGTGGACAAGGCCCGGACCGACGGCGTGGCCACCACCGTCAACGCCGTCAGGTCGAAGCTGACCCAGCCGCTTCCCCTCGGCTACTCCAGCGCAGGCATGGTGGTCGAGGTGGGTGCCGACGTCTCGGGCGTGTCCGTCGGAGATCTCGTCGCCACCGCCGGGGGGCACGCCGAACTGGCGGGCATCCCCGTGAACCTGACCGCGCCCGTCCCCGAGGGCGTCAGCGTGCAGGATGCCGCGTTCGCCACCATCGGGAGCATCGCGCTCCAAGGGTTGCGGCTGGCGAACCCGACGGTGGGCGAACGTTTCGCCGTGGTGGGTCTGGGCCTGGTCGGTCTGATCGCGGTCCAGCTCCTCCAGGCCCAGGGATGCCAGGTCCTGGGGATCGACCCCAACGGTGAGCGTCGCAAGCTCGCCGGATCGTTCGGGGCCACCACGGTCGACGCCCGACACGACGTCGTGGCAGCGGCAGACGAGTTCACGCAGGGGCGCGGGATCGACGGGGTGATCATCTGCGCTTCCACGACCTCGAACGATCCGGTTCACCAGGCAGCTCAGATGAGCCGCCAACGAGGGCGCATCATCCTGGTCGGGGTAACCGGTCTCGAGTTGCAGCGGGCCGACTTCTACGAGAAGGAGCTCACGTTCCAGGTCTCGGCCAGCTACGGACCCGGTCGCTACGACGCCAGCTACGAGGAGGGTGGCAACGACTACCCGTTCGGGCTGGTCCGGTGGACCGCATCGCGGAACATGGAGGCGGTCCTCGGCCTGATCCAGCAGGGCAAGCTCGACGTGGCTTCGCTGGTGACCCACGACTACGCGTTCGACAGCGCTCCGGCGGCCTACGACACCCTGGTAGGTGACCCGTCGGCCCTCGGCATCGTCCTCACGTATCCGGAGGTGACCCCCGAGTCGGTGGCCGGCTCACCGCTGCTCAGCCGGAACATCACCTTGCCCGCACCTCGAACACGGCCTGGGCGTGGCCAGGTCGGGGTCCTCGGGGCCGGAGCGTTCGCGTCGGGGGTGCTCCTCCCGGCAGTGATCGACGGCGGCGGCATCGTTCGAACGGTGGTCTCCAGCGGGGGGACCTCGGCCAGCCTCGCGGCTGCGAAGTTCGGAGCCGGACGGGCCAGCTCCGACGTGTCCGAGGTGTTCGATGACGACTCGATCGACACGGTGGTCATAGCCACCCGTCACGACTCCCACGCCCGGTACGTGGATCGTGCGCTGCGTTCGGGCAAGCACGTGTTCGTGGAGAAGCCGTTGGCGGTGACGGAGGAGGATCTGGTCCTGATCCGGTCGACCGTCCAGGAGTTGTCGGACTCCGGTTCGCCGGTGCCCCTCCTCATGGTCGGATTCAACCGCAGGTTCTCACCCGTCACCCAGCGGATGGTCGAGCTTCTCTCGACCCAGACGGGACCGAAGGCGGTGGTCCTCACCATGAACGCCGGCTTCATCCCGGCTGATCACTGGACGCAGGACCGTCTGGCCGGTGGAGGACGCCTGATCGGCGAAGCCTGCCACTTCATCGATCTGGCCCGGTACCTCGTGGGATCGCCGGTGGAGAGCGTGCAGTCGACCTTCATGGATCGACGAGGGAGCGACCACCCGACCGACACCGCCATGATCTCGCTCGGCTTCGCCGATGGGTCGGTGGCCACCGTCAACTACCTGGCCAACGGTTCCAAGAAGTTCCCGAAGGAGCGGATCGAGGTGTTCAGCGGAGGTCGTGTGCTGGTGAACGACAACTTCCGCACCCTGAAGGCCTACGGGTGGCCCGGCGTGCGTTCGATGCGCCTGCGCAGCCAGGTCAAGGGCCATGCCGCGGGGGTGGCGGCGTTTCTGGAGGCGGTTCGGTCCGGAGCAGGGTCGCCGATCCCGCTGGATGAGCTGCTCGAGGTGAGCGAGGTGACCCTGCGTGCTGCCGAGGGCTGACCAGACGGTCAGCCCTCCCATGCACGAGGGTTGCGCAGGAAGTAGCGCACGTGCGACGAAGGCCAGTACGCCTCGAAGTGTCGGCGGTTCAGGACCCTTCCACCATGGGCGGTGTAGGTCTCGTAGCGGGCCCCGCTGAACACGGTGTCGTAGGTGTCGAGCGCCACCGTCATCGCCTCGTCGCAGACATCGATGTAGCGGCCGTAGGGCCAAGCGAACCAGGGCGCCGGCCGGCCCGAAATCGATTCGACCTCGGCGCGGGCGGTGACGATCTGATCTGTGAGGAGGTCGTGGTCGGGCCGGTCGAGCTTGCTGTGGTCGGCGGTGTGGCTTCCGATCACGAAGCCCTCGTCGGCGAGCTCTCGGACCATGTCGCTCGTCATCGGTAGCCGCCCGGGGGAGCGAACCACCTGGTTGAACCGTTCGATGTAGTCCGGGGTGGCGTCGATGTAGCGACTGTTGACGAAGAACGCAGCGTTCACGCCGGCATCGCGGAGCGCCGGGGCGAGGTGGCGGTGGCACTCGATGTAGCCGTCGTCGAAGGTGAAGGCGATCATCGGGTGGTCTACGTGCCTTCGCTCCTTCACCGCCTCCACGGCGTCCTCGACGCGGATCAGTTCGGCCTTGGAGCTCAACATCTCGAGCAGAGCTCGGAAGCGTGCGGGATCGTGACCGGCAGGATCGCCCAGGTCGTGCCCGGCGAGGATGTGGATGGACGGTGAGAGGTCGGCCCGGCTGCCCACCGCCGTCAGCAGGGCAGATCGAGCTCGAGATCGAATCCAGTTTCGTGCGGAGGTCATCGCTGTCAGTTCAGAAGGTGTCGTAGTCGATGAAGGTGAAGTCGAAGAGTTCCGGGTCTACTTCGTCGTCGAAGCTCACGTGCCCGTACGGGAGCCCTTCCTTGACCGGCATCCGGCCCCGGAGGAAGCGGTCGGCGGCGGTGCCGGGACTGGCGTGGAAGCGGATCCGCAGCCGGCCGGTGAGGAAGGCGATGGCCCCGAGGCGGATCAGCAACCCGAACGGCTTGGCCCCTGGCTCGGCTACGACGTCGCCGATCGAGAGGTGTTCGTCGAGGCGGAAGTAGGCCGTCGCACGGGACTGCTCGAAGGTGAGGATCGTTGGCTTGTGGTCGACGAACGCCCGGTCTCGCTTGATGCCCGACTGACCGCTCGCCAGGACGCTGCTCTCGATCTCGTCGGTTGGGCGGGCCAGGCCGAGGGCCAGGATCAATCGCTTCTGGAACCGGTCGAGCCGGTCGGCGATGGATGGCCGACCGCGCAGCAGCCGGTTGAACGGGATCGTCGGCACCGGAAGCCAGTAGGAGCGCATGGTGCGGTTGTGGGTCCAGCCGAGGTACTTGACGAAACCGGGGTAGGAGTTGCTGTTCGGGAACCCGAACACGAAGGCGACCCCCTCCTGGCCTGCCGCGTCGTAGGTCCGCCTTCCCAGCTTGGTGAACAGACCGCGACCACGATGATCCGGATGCGTCATCGTCTCGCCGGACTGCCCGACGATGAGCGTCTGCCCCTGGTGCTCGACGATCATCGGAAATATGCCGTAGTACGCGGCCGCCGTGCCGTCGGGGGCGTACGCGAGGTAGCCGATCACGGCATGGCCGGGGACGGGCGACGCGAACTTCTGTCGGAGCTTCTCCTCGCTGCTACCTGACCCGAAGACCGCTCGGTGCAGGCTGTGCAGTTGCGGGAGCTGATCTGGTGTGAAGCGCTCGAATCGGTACTCCACCTCTTCGGTTCTGTTCGTCACGGCCATCTGATCCTCAGTCGCGCTGCTTGATGACCCCGAGCTTCACGGCCTGGCGCCTCACAGCGGAGTAGGCGCGGTCGGTGATGCTCGACGCCGTCCCCAGGACGCTGCGCCGTGGAGGTAGAGGTTCGTTCCACTTCAGCAGTGCCACACCGCGCCCGCCGAAGTCCTCGTCGTAGGCGAGGAGGTCCAGCCCGGGGTAGGTGCGGAGCCATCGGTAGAGCGCCCAACGTTCGCCCTTGCGTCCCGCGTCGTCGAGCACCAGGAGGGCTCCGGGTGCCAGGTGGGCCCGCACGGCGGGGAGCGCACCGCCGCGGCCGAACCAGTACTGCGGTGCGTCGACCACCACCAGGTCGAACGGGCCGCGCCGCTTCAGGACCTCGGACACCGAGAACTGGTAGTGGAGCCCGAGCTCGGACCAACGCAGCTCAGGTTTCACCGGCACCAGTTCCACGTCGACCTGGGGACCCACCGCCTCCACGCGTGCCCAGATCTCCTTGCACCAGTCGACGTCTTGCTCCAACGACGTGATCCGGCCTCCGTTCAGTTCGGCGAGAGCGGTGGCAGAGACCAGCGATGAGCTGCCGGCCCCGATCTCCAAGATGTTCTGACAGCCGTGTTCCGCCAGCAGGCGACCGAGCATGAGGCCCAGGTCGCGCGAGATGGGCCAGGGGTTGGAACCGTCGGGAAGCACAGCGGTGACGATGCCGTCGATCGGCTGGGATTCCTGGAGCGAAACGGTGCGTTGTTCGACGTCTATGTGCCAAGGAAGGGCGAACCTCACCCCGTCGGTGCCGTCGTGCAAGTCGAACCCCTTGTCATCGAGCCGGAGTCGAGAGCCTACGGCATGGGGACCCGTCGTCTGACCGTCGCCGGTGGCCTGGTCAGGTGTACGGTCGCTCGCCATGCCGCCCCACGGACAGCATCGCTCGCACGGCCGGTGACCGACCTCTTGACCGCCGAAGCCGCTGTTCTGATGGTCGTCGTCGGAATCGCGATCATCTGGTCGGGCGGCGACGTTCGACGTCTCACCGCCTTGTGGGCTGTCTTCCTGCCGATCGACCGGATGACGGGCATCGACCCCGTGGTGTTCGACACGATTCGGTACGCCGGGGGAGCCCTGCTGGTGATGATGGTGGGCGCCGACGAACCGGTCGCCGTCGACCGCACGGTCCGCCGGCTCGTCGTAGCGATCCTCGCTCTGGCTGCCACCAGGCTGGCGGCCGGGATCTGGCACCCCGACCCGGACAGCCTCCGCTACGGCTTGGCCATGGTCGCCGGTGTGCTCCTCGCGTCGATGATCGTCCGGCGCCGATGTCTGCTCCCGGCAGCAGCAGCGGGTTACCTCGCAGGATTGGCCCTGAGCGCGGTGGTGTCGCTCCTCCAGGCTTCACACGTGGCGACGCTCGCCCCCTCCGACGCGACCGCGCAGCGATATCCGGGGTTGGCCGCTTACACGACGGTGGTCAGCTGGCACATGGCCACGGGCCTGGTGCTCGCCTGCACGCTGATGGTCCTGTCGTGGCGGAGCGCGCCGCGGCTGGTGTTCCTCGGGGCGGTGCTCGTGATCATCTTCAACGGTGGTCTGGTGTCGAACGGTGCCCAGGGCGGCTTCCTCGGGGTCGCCGCCGCCGGGTTGACGGTCGTGGTGCTGCTCCGTCACAGCGCTCGACTGCGAACGCTGCTCGCCGTCGTCGGAGCGACGGCCGTGCTGTTCGTCGGCACGGTGGCAGGAGCGGCTGTCCTCGGAGTCGACATACCCACCATCACCGACTACCGGTCCGACAACTTCGCGAACGAGATAGCCCGGATAGACAGCGTCAAGAACGGCATCGAGCAGTTCCGCGCCCACCCGCTGACCGGTGTGCCCAGTGCCGACTTCGACGCCATGTACGGCGAGTTCCCGCACTTCCTGCCGGTCGAGTCGGCGGCCCTCACCGGCATCTTGGGGTTGCTGGCGGCATCGGTGGTCCTGGTCATGGCCGGCGCGATCGTGCTGCGGCGGCCGGGCTTCGACGGAGCCATGAACGTTGCGGCCCACGCCCTTCTCGCGCTGTTGGTCGCCAGCTTCCTCACCGGACCCAACGGGCCGATCCTCGGGATAGCCCGGACCCTGCCGCTGCTGGCTGCGGTCACGCTCGCTTCGTACCCGACAGAGTTGGTTCGCCGGGATTGCGCAGCCTCGGAGGTGGGCCGCCGGGCGTCGTCGGGTGTGAACATCGATGGGTGATCCGCTGGTGAGCCTGGTGGTGCCGGTGCACGATGGCGAGGCGCACCTCCCGCGACTGTTCGCGATGCTCGGTGAGCAGCTGGACCAAGAGCTCCGGCGTGTCGTGGAGGTGGTGTTGGTCGACGATGCCTCTACCGACCGCTCCCCGGCGCTGATCGCTCGATTCGGTGGCGATCATGCCGAGTGGGTGCAGTCGATCAACCTCGATCAGAACTCGGGTGTAGGGGTGGCCAGGAGGACCGCGTTGGAGGTCGCCCGCGGCACGTTCTTGATGTGGCTCGACGTCGACGACGAGCTGCACGAAGGAGCGTTGGCACGAGTCGTGGAGGCCGCGAGGGCGAGCGACGGGGAGACGATCCTCGTGTTCGACTTCCGATACCGCCTCGCCGACGGGAGCACACGCCCCGGACGGGGCATGGAGGCCGCGTCCACCGATGGCTTCGCCGCTGCAGCGGGGCAGTTGTTGCGGCGAGAGGTGAGCCCCTACTTCTGGAACAAGGTCGTGCCCCGCCGTGGGCTGGTTCCGGAGCACTTCGCCACCCGCCGAAACGGACAGGACTGGCTGTCGATGGTCAGCTTCCTCAGCGTCCACCCACGCCTGGAGCGAGTGCCGTACACCCTGGTCGACTACGTGCAGCAGCAGGGAACCTTGAGCCGCAAGACAGACCTGTTGGACTACACCTCGATCCGCGACGGTCTGGCGGGCCAGATGCGAACGCTGCTCCAGGAGCACTCGGTGTGGGAGGAGTGCCGCGACGACTTCGAACGGTGGTACGCACCTCGCATCTCGGCGAACAGCGCGCTCGCCTCGGCTCGACGTGACCATCGGGGGCCCGGCGACTCGTTGCCAGCCGTCCGAGCGAACATCTTCGGCCTGATCAGCTTGTCGTCGCTCCTGAAGGCTGTTCGTCGCGGCGACCGGGTGGCTGCTGCGGCTCTCCTGCCCCTGTGGGTGTCGCCCCGGCTGTTCCGTTGGATCGCCAGGCGCTGATGGGCTGAACGGCTGGGCGACCGGCCAGACCCGATGGCGGATTCCCTTCGCCGGTCAGGAGCCGGATGCGCCGCCGAGGCGGTCTGGGCCCGGTCGATGGGCCAACATGGCCTCGACCACCCGGCCCGCGGTGCCACCATCCCAGAGCGCCGGGCGCCTTCCCTCGACTGCGCCGTCGAGGGCCAGCTTGGCCGCGGCACGGATGGCATCGGGATCGGTACCGACCAGCTGGTTGGTGCCCTCGGAGATGGTGATGGGGCGTTCGGTGGTGGTGCGCAGCGTCACGCACGGAACGCCGAGGACGGTGGTCTCCTCCTGCATGCCGCCCGAGTCGGTCAGCACGATCCGCGCGTCGGCCTGGAGGGCGATCGAGTCCAGGTAGCCCACCGGGTCGATCCGGGTGATGGCCGCCGGGACGTTCATCTGCTCGAGCGTCTGGCGGACGCGGGGGTGGACCGGCCACACGAGCGGTACCTCGTCGGCCAGGTCGCCGAGCACGGCGAGGAGGCTGGCGAGGATCGCGGGGTCGTCGACGTTGCTGGGCCGGTGGAGGGTGACCAGACCGTAGCCACCGGGCTCCAACCCGAGGTGCGGCACCACGCGGCGAGCCTTGGCCCGCTCCAGGTTGGAGAGGAGGGTGTCGGCCATGATGTTGCCCACCAGGGCGACCGCGCTGGCCGGGTACCCCTCGGCGGTCAGGTTCTCCACCGCGTCGGGCGACGGAGCGAGCAGGAGGTCGCTGACGCGGTCGGTGACGACCCGGTTCACCTCCTCGGGCATCGCCCAGTCCCTGCTGCGGAGCCCGGCCTCGAGGTGGGCGACGCGGACCCCCAGCTTGGCCGCCACGATCGAGCAGGCCAGCGTCGAGTTGACGTCGCCCGGCACCACCACCCACGAGGGCTCCTCGGCCAGCACCACGGGCTCGAAGGCCTCCATGATCCGGGCGGTCTGCACCGCGTGGGAACCCGAACCGACCTCGAGGTGGTGATCGGGGTGGCGGATGCTGAGCTCGTCGAAGAAGACGTCGCTCATGGCGGGGTCGTAGTGCTGACCGGTGTGCACCAGCACGTTGTGGATCGACCGACGGTCCAGTTCGGCCTGCAGAGGCCCGACCTTCATGAAGTTGGGGCGGGCACCGGCCACCACCATCACCGGCCCGGACAGGGCCGCCCCGGCCGGGCCGCCGCCGGTGTCCGGGACGGGCGAGGAGGATGGCTCCGTGTCGTGCTGGTCTGCCACCCAAGCAGTGTGGCAGATGGGCGCGCGGGTGGAGGTTGCCAGGTCGCGCCTGGGCAGGTACGTGGGTCATAGGATCCGAGCGTGCAGGCGCTGGCCCGGTTCTTCACCTACGTGTTCCCCATGGTCGTCGTGGTGTCGGTCCAGAAGTTCCACGCGGTCTACGTCTCCACGCCCACCTACGACCTCTTCCCGACCGCGTTCTTCTACTGGGGGCTGGTGTACGGGGGGATCCTGGCCCTGGCGGCCTACGGGATGGGCCTGCCCGACGTCCAGGTCGAGCGTGGGAAGGCGCTCGGCATCGCCCTGGCGGTTTCGGTGGCAGCGGCTGGGATCATGTCGGTGGTGCAGCTGCTCGCCGGGAGCGCTCTGATCGGCCGGTTCGTGATCTTCGGATCCGCGATGGTGGCGGTGCCGGTCCAGGTAGGAGCCAGCGCTCTGGCCAACTCGGGTCGGAGCCGAGCAGAGAACAGGGACCGCGTGGTGTTGATCGGCCGCGCCGCCGAGGCCACCCAGCTGGCCGACGACATCACCCTCGCTCCCGAGCGGGCCTCGAAGCTGGTGGCCCACATAGCGGCACGCGAGGCGTCGGCCACCGCCACCTCGCAGCCGCTGGCGGAGGCGGTCGATGAGCACCGGGCCACGGTGGTGGTCCTGGACCGCACCGCCATCGAGAACGCCTCGATCATCGACCAGGCTGCTCTGCTCCACGTCAAGGGGATCCGGGTTCGCACCCTCCAGGAGTTCTACGAGGAGTGGCTGGGGAAGCTGCCCATCAGCGAGCTGGAGCGGGAATCGCTGTTCTTCGACATCAGCGAGGTCCACTACGTTCCCTACGCCCGCACCAAGCGCCTGGTCGACCTCACCTGTGCGCTGGTCGGCGTGGTGCCGTTGGCCGCGGCGGTTCCGTTCGTGCTGCTGGGCAACCTCCTCGCCAACCGTGGGCCGCTCGTGTTCCGACAGGACCGGGTGGGCATCAACGGGACCACCTTCCAGATCCTCAAGTTCCGGACCATGTCGGTCCCGGCCTCGGCCACCAAGGATGGAGCGGGGGAGTGGACCAGGGCCGACGACCCCCGCATCACCCCGTTCGGCAAGTTCATGCGGATCACCCACATCGACGAGCTGCCCCAGGTGATCAACATCTTGAAGGGCGAGCTGTCGATGGTCGGTCCCCGGCCCGAGCAGCCGCGCTACGTCGTGCAGCTGAACGACAAGCTGCCGTTCTACGACATGCGCCACCTGGTGCGCCCTGGGCTCACCGGGTGGGCCCAGGTCAAGTACGGCTACGCCGGCGACGAGCGCGATGCGCTCGAGAAGCTCCAGTACGAGTTCTTCTACCTGCGCCGCCAGAGCCTGATGTTCGACCTGCGGATCATGTTCCGCACCATCCGCTCGACCCTCGGGGGCGAGGGCAAGGGCCGCTGACCCGCCAGGTGGTGGCTCGCGGGCGCTCGGGTAGGGGGTCCAAAAGACCCTTCGGAGCTTGCTGAGACAAGGATCACACCGACCCTGTGTTTGTTGGGTCAAGTTCATTCCTTACTCGGTGTGCAGCGGAGGCACGCGTCGTCACCGGTCGCCAGGTCAGGCAGCTTCGAAATGGTGGACGCCAGAACTAGACCGTTCGGTCAAGTGGGCCTAGCTTGCGGTGGCATGGACTTCGAGCTCCCACCCGACGACGATCCGCGGCGAACCGAGGTGCGGGCATGGCTCGCAGCCAACCCCGATCCCAGCGGTGAGGTGCTCGCCGAGGCCGGCTACGTCGCTCCGCACTGGCCCCGGCCGTGGGGGCTCGACGCCGACCCGATCCAACAGATCATCATCGACGAGGAGTTGAAGCGGGCCGGGGTGCGCCGGCCCCAGAACCAGATCGGGATCGGCTGGGCGGGGCCCACGATCGTCCACGCCGGCACCCCCGAGCAGCAGGCTCGCTACCTGCCCAAGCTCCTCTCGGGCGAGGAGGTGTGGTGCCAGCTGTTCAGCGAGCCCGAGGCGGGCTCCGACCTCGCCAACCTGGGCACCCGGGCCGTGCTCGACGGCGACGAGTGGGTGATCAACGGCCAGAAGATCTGGACGTCGCTCGCGCAGTTCTCCAAGTTCGGGATCCTCATCGCCCGCACCGATGCCGACGCACCCAAGCACGCCGGCATCACCTACTTCGTCTGCCCCATGGACGCCCCGGGGTTGGAGATCCGGCCGATCGTGGAGATGACCGGCGGGCAGACCTTCAACGAGGTGTTCTTCACCGATGTGCGGCTCCCCGCCGACCACGTGATCGGCGAGGTGAACAAGGGGTGGGGCCTGGCCAAGGTCACCCTCGGCAACGAACGCGTCTCGCTCTCGGCAGGCGGCGCTCTGTGGGGGCTCGGGCCCACCGGTGGCGACCTGCTCGACCTGGTCAGGACCCAGGGCGGCACCGCCGATCCGGAGCTGCGCCAGCGCCTCGCCAGGATCCACACCACCGAGGAGATCCTGCGCATGATCCGGCTGCGCAGCGTGTCGGCGCGCATCCGGGGCGAACAGCCCGGCCCCGAGGCGAGCATCCGCAAGGTGATGGCCGACGAGCACGGGCAGGCCATCATGGACCTGGCCAAGGACCTGGCCGGAGCGGCCGGGATGCTGGCGGCCGACCCCGGCGACCCGGTTGCGGGTGGGCTCGGCGCAGGTCCGCTGGGGGCCGAGCTCAAGCTGTGGAACTTCGGCTTCCTGTTCGCTGCCGCGCTCACCATCGGCGGGGGCACGGGAGAGGTCCAGCGCAACATCCTCGGCGAGCGCGTGCTGGGCCTTCCTCACGAGCTCGACGTGGAGTCCGGCAAGACCTGGTCGGAGGCTCGCCGAGGCTGAGCCAGCCCGGCGCTGGTCAGCCGATCAGCGTCGGTTGGTCGACCAGCGCCCATCAGTCGACCAGCGCCACCTCGCCGGTGTCGACGAGCCGCGAGCTCGGCCGCTCCCGGAGGGCTCGCTGTCCCAGCGCCGCGGCAGCTAGGCACGCAACGCCACCCATGGCCACCGCTGCTCTCGGACCGGCCACGTCGGCGACCCATCCCACCAGCGGCCCCCCGATCGGTGCCGACCCGAGGAAGACCATCGACTGGAGGGCGAGGACCCGACCTCGGTACTCGGCGTCGGCCAGCAGCTGCACGGTGGCGGTGGACGACGTGAGGAAGAGGATCGAGGCCAGACCCAGCCCGAAGCCGACCACGTACGCGATCGTGAGGTTGGGAGCGACCGAGAGCAGCAACAGCGACGCCCCGAAGCCGGTCGCGCCCACCACCACGTGGTGGCCGGTGACCGACTTGCGGCGAGCGGTGCTGAGCGCCCCGATCAGCGAACCGAGGCTGACCACCGAGAACAGCAGGGTGAACGAGGTCGCGCCTCCGCCCAGGGGCCCCTCCACCAGCAGCGGCATGGACACCGAGAAGTTGTAGGCGAACGTGCCGATCGCCGCCATCATCGCTATCGGCACCAGCAACCGGCGGTTGGCGGCCACGTAGCGCAGGCCGGCCCTCACCTGACCCTTGCCCTTGGGGGTCGGGGCCGCGCGGTTCAGCTCGGCCGGTCTCATCATCACGAGGCCGGCGAGGACCCCGACGTAGCTGACGGAGCCGATCACGAACGACCACCCGTAGCCCACCGTGACCACCAGGGCGCCGGCCACCGCGGGGCCCAGCACCCGGGCACCCGTCATGACCGCGCTGTTCAGGCTGACGGCGTTGGGCAGATCGTCGTCGGGCACCATCTCCACCACGAAGGCGCGTCGGGCGGGGTTGTCGAACGACGTGATCACGCCCTGGACGAGAGCCAGTGCGTAGATCAGGGCGAGCGAGTGCCAGCCGAGGAGCACGATGGCTCCCAGCGCGAACGACTGGACCATGGCCAACGACTGCATGACGATCAGGAGCCGCTGCTTGTCGGCGCGGTCGGCCACCGCTCCGGCCCAGGCTCCCAGGACCAGCACCGGACCGAACTGGAAGGCGGTCAGCAGGCCGAGCGCGATGCCCGAGCTGGTCATGCTCAGCACGAGCAGCGTCTGGGCGACCATCGACACCCACTTGCCCGTCTGGGAGATGAGCTGGCCCGTGAAGAAGAGGCGGAAGTTGCGGCTTCGGAGCGACCTGAAGGTCTCGGCGGAGGCTGTCTGGATTCGTTCTGTCACGTTCGGTCGTCTCGTTCTGCGTCTGCTTCGGCTGGTTCGATCCCTGGTCGGGGTGGCCTGGTGAGGTGCTCGATCACGTCGAGGGCGGCGGTGAGGCGACCGACCTCGTCGTCCTCGAGGCCTTCGAGTTGTTCTGCGAGCCAGGCGGCCTTTCGCTGGCGGACGTCGGTGAGCAGTTCGCGACCGGCAGCGGTGATGGACACGAGCGACACCCGGCGGTCGTTGGGGTCGGTCCGGCGCTCGACCAGACCTGCGTCGTGGAGCTTGTCGACCGTCTTGGTGGCGGTGGGGGCTGAGATGTGCTCCACCTCGGCGACCTCACCGATCGGCATCGGACCCTTGCGCTCGACGGTGGCCAGCGCTGCGGCCTGGGTCGGGCTGAGCCCGGTACCGGTGTGCTGGCGCATGCGCCGGGCGAGCCGGGTGACCGCGAACCGCAGCCTTTCGGCGATCAGTGCGGTGTCGTCGCTCGGTGCGGTGGCCATGGCATCCATCATTACCACCAACTACTTCGCTAATGAAAACATTTCATCGGCTATGGATATTTCCCGTTTTGGCACCGAAGGTCCGGCAGAAGGCACGATGGTGCGCCATGGCCACGACCGATCTCCCCGTCGACCAGCTCCGCAAGGGCGCCAAGGTGGTCGCCCGAACCGACCTGCGCGACGTTCCCGAGGGAACCGCCGGCAAGATCATCCTGGTCAACGGCATGGTCTGGACCCGCTACTGGGTGCGCTTCGACAACGGCGTCTACCTCGGCTCCATCGACCGCAACGTGCTGGCCACCGCGGATGAGTGGAAGCGCCACCTCAAGGGTGAGGACCCCTGGGGGACCTCGGGGGCAGCCGCCGTCGGCGACGACTCCAGCGATGAAGCCGGCGGCGATGCCGGTGGTGGCGGCGGTGGGAAGGCCACGCCGAGCGGCACGGTCGTGCCCCAGCTGCTGCTGGACCGCTCGGCTGCGGCCCGCAAGCGCCTCGCGGCCTGAGCCAGGGCCGCCCTCCGCGGCCGTGCCACCGCTGCCTCAGCCGCGCCGTGCACGCCCGTGCGGTGCGTGCTCGTCGCGCTCGCTAGGGTCTTGACCGAACGGTCAAGGGGCCGTCGGGGCCAGACGTCGGAGGACGATTCCGTGCAGATCAGCATGCAGCTCAGCTACGCCGGTGGGTTCAAGGAGGCCGCCGACACGGTGGCCGGACTGGAGAAGGCAGGCCTCGACCTGGTCTGGATCGCCGAGGCCTACGGCTTCGACGGCCCGAGCCTCATGGGCTACCTGGCCGCCAAGACCGAGACCGTGCAGATCGCCTCGGGCATCCTCCCGATCTACACCCGCACCCCCACCTTGTTGGCCATGACCGCGGCCGGGGTCGACGCGCTCTCCGACGGCCGTTGCCATCTGGGCCTCGGTGCGTCGGGTCCGCAGGTGATCGAAGGTTGGCACGGGGTGAAGTACGACGCTCCACTGGGCCGCACCAGGGAGATCATCGACATCTGCCGCACGGTCTGGGCCCGCGAGGACCGCCTCACCCACAGCGGCAAGCACTACGCCATGCCGCTGCCCGAGGGGCAGGGCACGGG
>JAAZBK010000052.1 GCA_012513855.1 Acidimicrobiales bacterium | reverse complement strand
CATCGACCGCATCCCCAGCGAGGAGGCATCCGGCCTCGGCCTGGCGGTGGCGGCGATGGCCGGACTGCACATCGGGCGCTGGCTCCTCCTGATGCCGGCCATCGTCCAGTGGCACGGCGCCTACGTGTTCTGGAACACCCTCCCCCGGGTCAACGCACTGACGTCGCTGGTCGGTGATCCAGGCCCCGTCACCGACCGACTGCCGGGCTCACCCGGAGAAGCGGTCAGCCGCTTCCGCGACGATGCCAAGGACATCGCCAACGTCCTCGACGTCTGGCTCGACATGGTCGCCGCCCTGCTCGCGTCGATCGCCGGGCTGATCGTCCTCTACCTGATCGCGCCCCGGGCCGCGCTGGCCATGGTCGTCCCGATCGTGATCGTGCTGTGGATCGGCCACGTCCTCGCACAGCGGCTGCGCACCTGGCGTCTGGCCGAGCGCGAGGCCACCGCCGCGGTCACGGGCTTCATCGGCGACACCTTCGGAGCCATCGGCACCGTGAAGCTGGCCGTCGCCGAACAGGCGGTGCTGGCACGGTTCGACTCGCTCGGCCGGTCCCGAGCCCACATGGCCCGTCGTGACCAGGTCGGCACCCAGCTCAGCCAGACGCTCGGCGGGATAACGGCCAACGCCGGGCTGGGCCTCACCCTCTTCGTGGTCGCTCCGCTGATGAGCCAGGGCGACCTCACCGTCGGCGACGTCGGCCTGTTCACCACCTACGCCACCCTCGTGGGGGGCCTGCCCCGGATCACCGCGCGCTGGAGCGCGTACCAGAGCCAGGCCGACATCTCCGCGGCCCGCCTCGGCCGGCTGACGTCCGACCGCTCCCCCGACGGCGCCTCGGCGGCCGCCCCCACGTGGCTGAGGTCGGGACCGCCGGCCTTCGTTCCCACCAGGCATCCGTCACCGGGCGAACGTGACCACCAGACCCGGTTGCGTCACCTGAAGGTCCGGGGGCTGAACGTCCGCCTCGACGGCACCGAACAGCTCCACGGGGTCGATCTCGACGTCCGCCGCGGAGAGCTGGTGGTGGTCACCGGACCGGTCGGGTCGGGCAAGTCGGTGCTGCTCCGGTCGCTGCTGGGGCTCATCCCCCGCGAAGGCGGCACGATCCACTGGAACGACGACCTGGTCGACGATCCGTCCACCGTCCTGGTCCCGCCGCGGGCGGCCTACGTACCTCAGGTGCCACGCCTGTTCTCCGAGCCGCTCGCCGACTCGATCCTGCTCGGCGTCGATCCCGATGCACTGGATCGGGCCCTGGCCCTCGCCCGGCTCGACGACGACCTGTCCGACATGCCCGACGGCCTCGCGACCAGGGTGGGCCCCAAGGGCGTGCGCCTCTCGGGAGGTCAGGTCCAGCGGGCCGCCGCCGCCCGGGCCCTGGTCCGGCGCCCCGAGCTGTTGGTGATCGACGACCTGTCGAGCGCGCTCGACGTCGAGACCGAGGCCCAGCTGTGGGACGGCCTGTTCGAGGCCACCCACGGAAACCTGGCCGTGCTGGCGGTGAGCCACCGCCCGAGGGTCCTCGAGCGAGCAGACCAGGTGTTGGTCCTGAACTCAGGCCAAATCGTCAGGTAGCTACCGCGGTCCCGAATCCTGGGCGGGAAACTAACCGTGGCAGTTCTTGAACTTCTTGCCACTGCCGCAGGGGCAGGGGGCGTTGCGCGGGGTCTTGTCCCAGTCGGACTTGACCACCGGCTTCATGGTCTCGGGCTCGGCCTCGACCGGGGCCGGTGCGCCCTCGGCGGCGGCCTGGGCCCTGGCGGCGGCGGCCAACCGGCCACCTGACGCGGAGGGGTCCTCGGGACCGCTGGTCTCCAGGTCCTTGACCGGTGCCGGCTCGGCGGGCTTCTCCTCCACCACCTGCACGTGCATGACGTACTTGACGAAGTCCTGCGCGATCGACGCGATCATCGCGCCGAACATTTCGAAGCCCTCGCGCTGCCACTCGACCAGCGGATCCTTCTGGCCCATGGCCCGCAAGCCGATGCCGTGCTCGAGGTAGTCCATCTCCAGCAGGTGCTCACGCCAGTGCTGGTCGATGATCTGGAGCATCACCTGGCGTTCGATCTTGCGCATGGTCTCTGCGCCGAGCTCTTCTTCGCGCTTCTCGTAGTAGGCGGTGCCCTCTTCGAGCAGCTTGTCGAGGAGGTCTGAGGTGTTGTGGATCTCGCCGAGCGACTCCACGGTGAACTCGGTGGGCCACAGCGCGCTGATCTCGGCATGGAGTCCCTCGAGGTCCCACTCCTCGTCGGCGGTGGGGCTCACGCAGAACGTGTCGACCGAGGCGTCGATGGCCTCCTCCAGGTACTCGAGGGTCTCGGCGCGCAGGTCGGCGTCCTCGAGGATCTGGTCGCGGCGCTTGTAGATCACCTTGCGCTGCTCGTTCATCACCTCGTCGTACTTGAGCACGTTCTTGCGGATCTCCGCGTTCCGCTGCTCGACGGTGTTCTGCGCCCGCTCGATGGCCTTGGTGACCATCTTGGCCTCGATGGGCACGTCGTCGGGGATGGCCTTGCCCATCACCCAGTTCATGGCGCCGGTGGCGAAGAGCCGCATGAGCTCGTCTTCCAACGACAGGTAGAACCGGCTCTCGCCCGGGTCTCCCTGACGGCCGGCGCGGCCACGCAACTGGTTGTCGATGCGGCGGGAGTCGTGGCGTTCGGTGCCCAGCACGTAGAGGCCACCGAGCTCCTTCACCTTCTCGCGCTCGGCGTCGGTCTGGACCTTGTGCTCGGCCGTGAGCTCCTTGAGCCGCTTCTGGCCCTCCTCGCTCTCGCCGTCGAGCCCCTCGGCGCGCAGATCCCGAAGCGCGAGCCCCTCGGGGTTGCCACCGAGCAGGATGTCGACGCCGCGACCGGCCATGTTGGTGGCGACCGTGACGGCGTGGAGCCGACCGGCCTGGGTGACGATCTCTGCCTCACGGGTGTGCTGCTTGGCGTTCAGCACCTCGTGGGGAACGCCCCGCTTGGTGAGCAGGCGTCCGAGCATCTCGGACTTCTCCACCGAGATGGTGCCCACCAGGACCGGCTGGCCGGTCTCGTAGCGCTCGGCCAGGTCGTCGACCACGGCCTCGTACTTGTACTCCTCCGACTTGTAGATGAGGTCGGGCTGGTCGATGCGAGCCACGCCGCGGTGGGTGGGGATCGGCACGACCTGGAGCTCGTAGGTGCTCTGGAACTCGGCGGCCTCGGTGAGCGCCGTGCCCGTCATGCCCGCGAGCTTGTCGTACATGCGGAAGTAGTTCTGGAGGGTGATCGTGGCGAGGGTCTGGTTCTCCTCCTTGATCTTCACCCCCTCCTTGGCCTCGACGGCCTGGTGCAGGCCCTCGGACCACCGGCGCCCCTCGAGGATGCGACCGGTGAACTCGTCGACGATCTTCACCTCGCCGTCGTTGATGATGTAGTCCTTGTCGCGCTTGTAGAGCTCCTTGGCCTTGAGCGCGGCCTGGAACTGGTGCACGAGGTTCTGCTGCACGGCGTCGTACAGGTTCTCGAGCCCGAGGGCGGACTCGACCCGGGCGATGCCCTCCTCGGTGGGGGAGACGATCCGCTTCTCCTCGTCGACGTCGTAGTCGACGTCGCGCTTGAGGCCGCGGACGATGCTGGCGAACTTGTAGTAGAGCTGCGCGGCGTCGCTCAGCCGGCCCGAGATGATGAGCGGGGTACGGGCCTCGTCGATGAGGATCGAGTCGACCTCGTCGACGATGGCGTAGGCGTGGCCGCGCTGGGTCTTGCGGTCCTTCGACGTGGCCATGTTGTCGCGGAGGTAGTCGAAGCCGAACTCGTTGTTCGTGCCGTAGGTTATGTCGCAGGCGTACTGCTCGCGCTTGCGGGCGGCATCGCTGTTGTCGGGGATGATGAGCCCGATGGTGAGCCCCAGCCACCCGTGGATCTGGCCCATCCACTCCGCGTCGCGGGTGGCCAGGTAGTCGTTCACGGTGATGACGTGGACGCCCTTGCCGCTGAGCCCGTTGAGGTACACCGGCAGCGTCGACACGAGGGTCTTGCCCTCACCCGTCTTCATCTCGGCCACCCAGCCGAAGTGGAGGGCCGCGCCGCCCATGAGCTGCACGTCGTAGTGGCGCTGCCCGATGGTGCGGTGGGCCGCCTCCCGGGTGACGGCGAAGGCGTCGATCAACAGGTCGTCGAGGTCGGCGCCGTTGTCGAGCATCGTGCGGAACTCGCCGGTCTTGGCCTGGAGCTCCGAATCGGAGAGCTTCTGCAGCTCCGGTTCACGCGCGTTGATGTCTGGGACCAGGCCTTGGAGGGCTTTGAGCTTGCGGCCCTCGCCGACCCGGAGAAGCTTGTCGAGTACACCCATGAGGTGGGCGAGTCTACGTCGCCGCGACCCGAAGCGATATTCGCGCCGGCGTCCCCGGGCCGGCGCCCGCCAGCCCGGGGTACCGACCGGCTAGTCGGCTTCGTCGATCAGGCCGACCTGGCCGTCGTCTCGTCGATAGACCACGGCGGCCCGGCTGGTCTCCTCGTTGGTGAAGAAGAAGAAGCCGTGACCGAGGAGCTCCATGCGGTCGACCGCCTCCTCGGCAGACATCGGGAACATGGCGAACCGCTTCGACTTGACGATTCGCCGCGACGACTCGCCGTCGATCTCGTCGCCTTCGTCGGAGGTGGCGACCTCCGGCTCGGCCAGCACCACGGCTCCCAGGGCTCCCACCCCCTTGTGGGCCTTGGGTGCTCCCTGGTAGCGGCGGTTGAGCTTGGTCTTGAGCTTGAGGAGCTGCTGCTCGAGCTTGTCGTACGCCTTGTCGATCGCCTGGAAGCCGTCGGGGGCCTGCACCTTGCACCGGACGTGGTGGCCGTGTCCCTCGATGGTGACCTCGCACACCTCCTTGTCTGCGATGCGCGGGTTCTTGTGCTCCCAGAAGTGGACCTCGGCGTGATCGAGACCGTCGATGTAGCGGGCGAGGCGACCGATCTTCTCCTCGGTCACCTGCCTCAACCGGTCCGAGACCTCCGTGTGGCGACGACTGACCGTGACCTGCACTGGCTGACCTCCAGATCGGGGTTGTTGGGGTGGAGCGTAGACGCCGATCCCGGTCGTTGCCCCGGGGACTTCGTCACGATCTGTGGCCACCGATGGTCACCTGGTGAACGCGGCGGCGAGGCCGAGCACCGACCCCGCTCCGGCCGAGCGAAGCGCCGCAGCGGCGGCATCGAGGGTTGCGCCGGTGGTGACGACGTCGTCCACCAGCGCCACGTTCAGACCGTCGATCCGACGAGTCGGCGAGAAGCTCGGACCGTGTCGCCGGTCTTCTGCACCAAGCCCCGTCTGGGCTCCGCCGCTCGCCCGGACCAGCAGCGGCCGGCACGGGAGGCCGTGCGCCGTCGCCACCCCACGGGCCAGCACCTCGGCCTGGTCGAAGCCGCGTCGACGTCGCCGGGGTGCCGAGGTGGGCGCCCAGGCGACGACGTCGGCCTCGGCGGTGACGAATAGCCGGGCCATGCCGGCGGCGAGCCACGCCACGCTGGCCCGGTGGTTGCGGTACTTCACGCGCGCCACCACCTCCCGGGCCACGCCTGCGTAGTCGAGCAACGCCCGGCAGTCGTCGAGCGAGTCGGGCACCGGCGGCTGGTTCGCCGGGCGCATGAGGGTGATGCAACGGGCGCAGGGGGACGCCCCGGGCCGGCCACAGGCCGGACAGGTGGTGGCGAGGAGCATGCGCCCATCCTCCTCAGGGGGTGTGACGACGGCCCGGCTGATCCCGACCGCTGCCGGCCGGTCGGCCCGCGCCGGACGGCCCGACGCGCCGCACCCGATCTGCCCCGGTACGGCGAAACCGAAGGCGGAGCTCGACCACGGCGCCGATAGCTTCAGCCCGGTGCAGATAGTGTTCGCCGTCCCGCCCCGCCACGAGGTGCTCCGCCGGCTGCCGCGGCTGGTGGTGGGGCTGATCCTGTGCGGGGTGGCGTTCGGCCTGGCCGTCCAGGCCGACCTGGGGCTCGACCCGTGGGACGTGCTTCACCAGGGGATCGCCGACCACATCGACATGTCGATCGGAAACGTGTCGGTGCTGGTGGGTCTGGTGGTCCTCCTCGGGTGGATCCCCCTCCGCGAGCGCATAGGCATCGGCACCGTGCTCAACACGATCATCATCGGGCTCACCATGGACCTGGTGATGCAGGTTCTGCCCGACGCCGACACCGCCGTCCTCCAGTGGACGATGCTCGTGGCGGGCCTGGTGGTGGCCGGCCCGGGCATCGGCCTCTACATCGGGGCTCGCCTCGGGCCCGGTCCGCGCGATGGAATCATGACCGGGGTCGCCCGGCGCGGCCCGTCGATCCGCCTCGTGCGCACGTTGATCGAGTTGGCGGCCCTCACCGTGGGCTGGCTGCTGGGAGGAACCGTCGGGATCGGCACCATCCTGTTCGCGGTGACCATCGGACCGAACGTGCAGTTCTGGCTGGAACGGTGCGACCTGGGCCACCCGCCGGGCTTCGATCCCGACGTCGACCCCCAGGTCGACCCCGACCCCACCCTCGCCGGCGTCTGAGCGCTAACCGGCTGGCTGGCCGCCTACCCCTCGGAAGGCTCGGCCGACGGGTCGGGCAGTCCGGCGATGACCGGGTCGGTGCCGTTGACGATGCAGTCGACCCGACCGGTGATCATCGACATCCACTCTGGGTGGGTGAGAACGTAGAACCGCCGCGAGAGAACGGCATCGACCACCAGCTTCCCCACGTCGTCGGGATCGAGGCCGCTGTTGATGAGCGAGCCGGCGATCTCGGCGAACGCCGACGCCGCCTCCCCCGCCTCGGGCGCTTCGACCGCGTCGGGACGGTTCCTGGACGCCTCATGGATCCGGGTTCGCACCCACCCGGGGCAGAGCACCGACACGCCCACCCCCTGCGCCCCGAACAGGGCGAGGTCGCCGAAGAGCGTCTCGGAGAGGGCGACCACCGCGTGCTTGGAGACGTTGTACACGCCCATGAACGGGGGTGAGGAGAGCCCGGCCATCGACGCGGTGTTGACGATGTGGCCCTCGCCCTGCTCGATGAGCAGCGGCGTGAACGATCTGACCCCGTTGACCACGCCGTAGAGGTTGACGCCGAGGACCCACTCCCAGTCCGATGCCGAGTGCGCCCACACCGGCCCGCCGGTGGACACCCCGGCGTTGTTGCAGACGACGTGGACCGCACCGAAGCGATCCACTGCGGCGTCGCGGAGCGCGTCGACCTGTTCCGGATCGGACACGTCGCACAGGACGGTCTCGACCTCGGTTCCCTCGGGAAGCTCCGAGGACGCCTTGTCGAGCACGTCGGCCTCGATGTCGGCCAGGACGAGCTTCATGCCCTCGGCCGCGAACGCCCGCGCCATCGCCAGCCCGATCCCCGACGCGCCGCCCGTGACCACCGCGACCTTGCCGTTCAGTTCTTCCATGGCTGCCCCTCGCTCCTCGTTGCGGTCCCGAGACCCTACAACCGGGACTTGACCCGCGGGTCAAGATGACGCTTCAAGAT
>JAAZBK010000350.1 GCA_012513855.1 Acidimicrobiales bacterium | reverse complement strand
TCGATCCCCCTCAGCCGGGCGAGGATCGGACGATCGACCCCGGCTCGGGTCTCGAGCCCGAGCCGGGTGCGTCGCATGAGGTACCAGAGGCCGCCGGCGGTGAGAGCGGCAGCGAACACCACGGCCAACTGGTCGGACGTGACCGCGACCCCGGTGGTGATCCTGTAGCTGCGGGGAGGGGCCGGTCCGAGGCCCGGTGGGCTGATCCCCGACTGGCCCGCGGCGTCGGGGAGGTCGGCCCCGAACGCACCGTTGATGAACTGGATGAGCAGCAGGCAGGCCGACGGCAGGGCGATCAACACGCCGATGCCGCCCACGAGCCTGGCGGCTTCGGGCGCGTTGGCGAGGCGCCGGAAGATGGCCACGTCGAGCAACCACCCGATGAGCGGGGCGACCACCGCGATGGCGATGAACGCAGCGACGACGATGGGGAGGCCCAGTCCCCCAGCCTCGGTCGGTTGGTGCAGCACGTAGTAGGTGAGCGCGCTGGCGAAGGCCACCGCTCCGTGGCCGAGGTTGAACACCCCGGACGCCTGGTACGTGAGGACCAGCCCCGACGCCATGATGGCGTAGAGGCCACCGGCGATGGCGCCGGAGACGAGGAGGCTGAGGAACTGGGTCACTCCCGGACCGTCACTCCACGGTGATGGTGCTGCCGCAGGTCAACGGCACCACCGGGATGAACTCCATCCCACGGACCTCGACCAGAGCGGCACACGCCACCGGCTCGTCGTGGTTGGCGGGCCAGGTCGAGGGACCGACGACGTCCTCCACCTCGTAGGTGAAGTCGCCTCCGTTCAGGGTGGCCAGGAACGTTTCGACCGTGAGGTCCTCTCCGGTCTCCTCGAGCGCCTTGATGAACATGTCGGCGGCCCAGTAGCCGGCGGAGATGGCCAGGTTCAGCTGGGCGTCGGGGGCGACGGCGGCCACCGATTCCAGCATCGCCGCGTTCGCCGGGACCGTCGGGTCCATGGACATCTGGGTGTTGACGAAGACGCCGTCGTAGCCCGGCGCTCCGAGAAGGAGCGGGCTGTAGGACGGGGTGATGATGGTGCCCTCGTAGCCGGCGGCCTGGAGGGCTGCGGCGATGGTGGTGCCGGACAGGGTGGCCACCAGGTAGACGATGTCGGGCTGACCGCCGTCGTCGGCGGTCATCATGTCGGCGACGAACGGGCTGGGATCGCTCATGACGTTGGGCGGCGCCGGCAGCGAGGCGTCGCTCATCACGACGTCGAAGCCCTTGTCCTCCACCGACGCCACCAGCAGCTCGAGACCGCCGCGGCCCGAGTCGTTGTCCTCGCCGATGAAGGCGACGGACATGTCGTTGGTTCCGAAGTGCTCCTCGAGCACCGTGCCGAGAGCGTTGGAACCGACGGTGAGGCTCGGGTTGGTGACGCAGCCGGTGAAGCCGAAGGCGATCTGGTTGCCGCAGAACGCCGGGTGGGTGCCCCAGCCGAAGGTCGGGATGTCGTTCTGGACGATGTAGTCACCACCGCCGAACTGGCCCGACAGGACCGGCAGCATGGCGAACACCTCTTCCTGCTCCACCAGGCGCTGGGTGATCTCCTGGCCCTTGGTGGCCTCGTTGTTGTCGTTCTCGGCCTCGACCAC